>DASVMV010000201.1:0-17342 GCA_036384155.1 Micromonosporaceae bacterium | reverse complement strand
TCGCCGCGGCGACTGAGCAGCCTACCGGAGTACCGATTGCAGCGATCTGGGGCACCGCGGGCGTCGGCAAGACCGCGTTGGCGGTGCACTGGGCCCACCGGGTGGCCCACCACTTCCCGGACGGGCAGCTCTACGTCAACCTTCGTGGCTTCGACGCCGAATCGGCGGTGGATCCGGTCCGGGCGATCCAGGGGTTCCTGGAGGCGCTTGATGTCACGCCTGCCCGGATGCCGGCCGACGTCACCGCACTGAGCGCGCTGTACCGCAGCGTGCTGGCCGGCCGGCGGATGCTCGTCGTACTGGACAACGCCCGCGACGCCGGCCAGGTCCGACCGTTGCTGCCCGGCGCGCCAGGCTGTGTGGTGCTGGTCACCAGCCGCGACCAGATGCTGGGCCTGGTGGCTGCCGAGGGTGCGCAGGTGGTGCTGTTGGACCTGCTCCCGGTCGGCGACGCCCGCACGCTGCTGGCCCGCCGCCTCGGCGCGGCGCGCGTCGAAGCCGAACTGGACGCGGTCGACGAAATCATCGAACGATGCGCCAGGCTGCCACTCGCGCTGGCCATCGTCGCCTCCCGCGCCGCCACGAGCCCGCGAATGCGCCTGGATGTGCTCGCCGACCACCTGCGCCGCGCCGGGCCGGGGTTGTCCGCCATGTCGACCGGCGACGTGCCGGTCGATGTGCGGGTGGCGTTTTCCTGGTCATACCGACAACTCACGCCGGGCGCCGCACGGTTGTTCCGGTTGTTGGGTCTGCATCCGGGCCCGCATGTGTCCACAGTGGCCGTGATGAGCCTGGCGGGGATCGCCGCGGACGAGGTCGACGCGTTCCTGGACGAGCTGGTCGGTGCTCAACTGCTCAGCGAAGACCCGGATGGGCGGTATTTGTTCCACGACCTGCTCCGTGCCTACGCGGCGGAGCAGGCACATGCCGTGGACACCCCCGAGCAGCACCGGGCCGCGCTGACAAGGCTGTTCGACCGGTACCTGGCCGACGCGGTCGCCGCGACGGAGCTGTTGGCGCCGACCGGTACGCAGATCCGTCCGCCCCACCGGGCGGCGGACGGATCCACCCCGGTCAAAGGCATGCCGTTCACCGATGCCGTCTGCGCCGTACGCTGGCTGGACCTGGAGCGCCCCAACCTCGTGGCGGTGTGCCGGTACGTGGCGACCCGGGGGTGGCCGGATTACGCGGTGCGCATCGCCGCGACCCTGTGGCGCTACCTGAACCGGGGCGGCCACTATGCGGACGCCGTGACGATCCACACGGATGCCCTGCACGCGGCCCGCCTGACCGGCGATGCCCGCACCGAGGCCGATGCGATGAACTACCTGGGCACCGCACACTCGCGGCACGGCCGGTATCGGGAGGCCGCCGATCTGCTGCTGCGGGCCCACGACGCCTTCGGGGCCATCGGTGACCGCACCGGAGAAGCGCGGACACTGACGAACCTCGGTGTCGTATACGGACGACAGGGCCGATACGTGCAGGCGGCCGAGGTACTCGGCCAGGCGTTGGTGCGTTTCCGTGAACTCGACCACCCGCACGGCCAGGCCCTGGTTCTGACCAACCTCGGCACGGTCCACGAGCGGCTGGGGCGCTACGAAGAGGCCGTCGAGCAGCACGGGGCGTCGCTGTGTTTGGCCCGTACGGTTGGCGACCGCATCTGTGAGGCGCACGCGTTGAACAGTCTGGGGCTCGTGTACGCGAAGCAGGGGCGGTACAACGAGGCGTCGGAGCAACTCCAGGCCTCGCTGGCGTACTGCCGAGAGATGGGTGACCGCGTCGGCGTCGCCGACGCACTGACGAACCTCGGGTTGGTCGACATGTGGCGGAGCCGCCTACCGGATGCGCTCGGACAGTTCCAGCAGGCACTGGGCCTATTCCGTGGGGCCGGGGACGGGTACGGCGAGGCACGTGTCCTCAACGGTCTGGGCGAGGCCATGCGCATCGCGGGCCGAACCGCGGCGGCACGTGCCCACCATGAGGCCGCGCTCGCGGTGACCATCGGCACGGGCGACCAGCATGAGGAAGCCCGCGCCCTGGCGGGGCTCGGCGATGCCCTGGTTGCGGCGGGCGACCCGGCCGCCGCCCGCGATCATTGGCGGCGGGCCGTGGGAATCTACGCCTGCCTCCAGGCGCCGGAGGCGGATGCGGTGCGTGGCCGTCTGGCGGACTGAGCCGCCGCAGGCGACGTTACGGTTGCCGAAAGCCCATTCGTCCTGTCGAATGCTGGCGCGCCTCCACGTAGCGGCAGGACAAGCCGTCCCGGCCGTCCGCCACGACGTCCCTTCAGGCGCCGGGCGTGATCTTGGGCGGGTTACAGTCACGGGCGAAGCCGCCGCGACTCGCACGCTACGACCTGGACAACCCTCGGCGCCTGACTACGGCCTTACCCCGAACGAAATTGTCGGGTTGCGGGCTCGCGTCACCGCCTGGCGGCCCGACCTATTCGGAGAACCCGGGTACGGACAACGCGGCCGGGTCGGGGCGGCTTACCGAGCGCGGCGAAAAGTCCGCATCCGGCCAGGGCGGAGGTGCCAGCTCAACCGGTGGCGGCCAGCAGCACCCCCCCGCAGACGGTGTCGGCGATGAGGTGGCGCACCCGGAACCCTAGCCTGCGTGATTCACGGTGATCGTCAACATCTTCCGATCAACGGTCTCCAGCTCTACCACGAAGCGCATGGTGATCTGGGCGCCTCCGAGACGGTGCCATTGCTGCTCATTCCCGGGTCCTTCCAGTCCACCGACTCGATGAAGCAGTGGGTGGCCGCCTGCGTCGCCAAGCGTCCTGTCATCGTCTTCGATCAACAAGGACACGGCCGTACGGCCGCTACGCCGCGCACGATGTCATACGAGCAGTTCGGCGACGATGCCGCTGTGGTGCTGCGGGCCTTGGAGATCGAGCGTGCCGACGTGATGGGCTACTCGCAGGGCGGCGGAGTCGCGTTGCAGCTGGCGCTACGTCGCCACCTCGCCGGGTCAGCCAACCGAACGCGATGGGCAGCCGCCAAAGCGCGCGAAGCCGCATCTGCTGCATGAACAGCCCGAACATCCGGGGCGGGAGCAGCGCACGATCAAGAATTTGTCCCGGCTCCGCTGCGCTACACCGGAACGCTGCCGCCCGACCACTCACTGTCGATTTTCGAGTTAGAGGCATAGCCAGGCCCGTGGTCAGTTGGTCATGACCTCGGCCAACCTGACGGCAGGGGAGTGTCACTAACGTGACTGTCCTCGATCATGAGGGGTTCGGTGTCGGGCTGGTTGTGGGTGGCGCGGCTGATGCCGTCGGCGACTGTTTGGGGGTTGAGTCCGAGGGTGTCGAGGAGGTGGTCGCGGCTGTCGTGGGGGAGGAAGCGTTGCGGGATGGCGTATGAACGGACGGGGGTGGCGATCGCGGTGTCGGCCAGGTGGCGGGAGAGGGTGTCGGTGACGCCGCCGGCTCGTCCGTGGTCTTCGATCACGGCAACGACTCGGGAGGTGCTGGCTGCGGAGATGAGTGCGGGGTCGAGGGGTTGCGTCCAGCGGGGGTCGACGACGGTGACGCCGATGTCTCGTTCGGCCAGGAGGGTGGCGGCTTTGACGGCGAGGCTGGCCATTGGGCCGACGCCGACGATGAGCACAGTGGGGGTGTCTGTGCTGGTCTGGTTGTCGTAGAGGATGTCGGTGGTGCCGATGTGGCCGATGGTTGGGATGTCGGCCGGTGCGGGGCCTTTGGGGTAGCGCAGCGCGGTCGGCCCCTGGTGGGCGACGGCCTCGTGGAGGAGTTGGCGGAGCCGGGTGGCGTCTCGGGGTGCGGCGACTCGGATGCCGGGCACGGTGTGCAGAAGCGACAGGTCCCACATGCCGTGATGGCTGGCCCCGTCGGGACCGGTGATCCCGGCTCGGTCCAGGACGAGGGTGACTGGGGCGTCATGGAGGGCTACGTCCATGAGCAGTTGGTCGAAGGCTCGGTTCAGGAAGGTCGAGTACATCGCTACGACGGGGTGGAGTCCTCCGTAGGCGAGTCCGGCGGCCGAGGCGACGGCGTGCGCTTCGGCGATGCCGACGTCGAAGAGTCGTTCCGGGAAGGCGGCGGCGAAGCGGGCGAGGCCGAGCGGGTGGAGCATGGCCGCGGTGACGGCCACGACCTCGGGGCGTTCGCGGCCGAGGTGGACCAACTCGTCGCCGAAGATGTCGGCCCAGGTGGCCTGAGCTTCGTTGGTGGTGGACCGTCCGGTTTCCGGGTCGAAGGGGCCGGGGCCGTGCAGGCGGTCTTCCTCATCGTCCTCCGCGGGCGGGTAACCGTGACCTTTACGGGTGAGGCAGTGGACGATGACCGGCCGTCCGTAGCGGCGGGCCAGCCGCAGGGCATGCTCGACGGCTTGCTCGTCGTGGCCGTCTACGGGACCGACATACTTCAGCCCCAGGTCCTCGAAGAGGACCTGGGGTGAGAGGACATCTTTGAGACCTCGTTTGAGGCCGGTCAACCGCTGGTAGGCGGGTGGACCGACCAGCGGCACGTGTTCGAGGGTGGTGCGTATGGTGTTGAGGGCGTCCTCGTAGCCGGGTGACAGGCGCAGCGAGGCCAGATGGGCGGCCAGGCCGCCGATGGTGGGCGAGTAGGAACGGCCATTGTCGTTGACGATGACGACCACCCGTTCGTCGCGTCGCGCAGCGATGTTGTTGAGCGCCTCCCATGCCGGCCCACCGGTCAGCGCTCCGTCACCGACCACGGCGACCACGCTGCGGTCGTGCTCGCCGCGCAGACGAAACGCGCGGGCCAGCCCGTCGGCCCAGGACAAGGCGACCGACGCGTGGGAGTTCTCGACAACGTCGTGGACGGACTCGGCCCGGGCCGGATAGCCGGACAGGCCACCGCGTTGTTTGAGGCGCCCGAACCCGGCTTGGCGACCAGTCAGGAGCTTGTGTACATACGCCTGGTGGCCGACATCAAAGATGACGGTGTCACGCGGCGACTCGAACACGCGATGCACGGCAATGGTCAACTCGACCACGCCCAGGTTGGGGCCGAGGTGGCCGCCGGTCTTCGAAACGGCATCGACCAGAAACTCGCGGATCTCCGCGGCCAACTCCGGGAGCTGCGCGACCGGAAGGGCTCTGAGGTCGGCCGGGCCGCGAATCGAACGCAACAAACTCAACGCACGCCCCTCACTGTGCCTTCGGTGCTGGCCCCACTCGTTGTGGACCAGTCGGTGGTGATGTGCGCGAGGTGGACTCGCATGAGCTCCTCGGCGGTGGTCCGGTCGTGGCCGGCGATCGCGGCGAGAAGAGGCCGGTGCTCAGCCGCGGAAGCGACCAGCGCACCGCTTTCGGCGAGGTTGCGCAGGTTGTAGAGACGGGTCTGGTCCCTGAGGCGGGCCACCTGATCAGTGAGCCGCCGGTTCCCGCAGGCCTCGACGAGGCGCAGGTGAAACCGGCGATCGGCGTCAAGGTTGCCAGCCACGTCACCGTCCGCGGCGGTTTGCTCGATGACCTCGACCAGTTCCTCCAGTTCGGAAAGCCGGTCGCCCACGCCGGCGTCTGCAGCCAGGCCGGCGGCGGGCACTTCAAGGAACAGCCGAAGCTGAGCGATTTCGGCCAGGTCGGTGGCGGTGAGGGCGACGGCCCGGTAGCCACGGTTGGGGACGGCCTCCATGAGCCCGTCATCGACCAGGGCGAGCATCGCTTCGCGCACCGGACTGTTCGACACGCCCAACTCCGCGGCGAGGGAAGCGGCGGAGTAGACGACGCCAGGGACGATCTGGCCGGTGATCAGGGCGTGGCGGATCGCCGTGAGCGCCTGGTCACGCAGGCTGTTCCGCCGAAGGGAGGTAGTAGCGAACACCCCGGTAGAATATTACCGGTTACCGGTCGCATGCAAGCTGACTGACTGGTTACGCTCGCCGACGCCGCACCGGCTCTTTCCGTCCGGGCGATCCTCGCCGTCGGCACGGGCCTCCAGGGTGGATGGCACAGGTGGAGGCCCGGGGCGACTCGCCGCTGACGCTGCTACGCGAGTACGTCACCGCGCTGCGCGCGCTGCTCGGCGGCGAACAGGTCACCTTGGACGGGCGGTATGGGCGAGGGCACCGCGCCGGCCCAGCCGCGATGCTGCTGGAAGCTGGGCTACGCCGGCGCATCGCCGGGCCCGGCGATGCGCCGGATGTCGTCGTAGTCGGAGCCGTGCACTATAGATGGGCAGCGCAAAATCGGCCGCAGCATCGGCGTCGACGAACTCGGCGCGTTGGCCACCGGCGTTGAGCAAGCCTCCGGCGGCGCGCCGGTCGCCGAGACGTTGGCCCAGATCGCCTGCACGATGCGGACCCGGGCGGGGGCGGCGATGGAACGTACCGACCGGTCCCGCAGCGCCAAGATGGCTCCCATTGCCGCCCCATTCATCCTGGGCACCGGGGTGCGCTGGCATCGAGAGTTGGTCGCCCCCGATCCGTGAGCTGGCATCCTTCACGCTGATATTCGGCGGGACCACACTGCTGCGTGGCGACGACCTGGCGGCGCGACCCATCATTGGCCAAGGGCGCCTGCACCCGTCCTTGTCGACCCGTTCGCGTCTTCGGTGGGCTGTCTTCGACCAGGCACCCGACCAGCAGCAGCGTTCGGCGAGTTAGGTCTCGACCCCTGGCCCGACGGGTAGTCGTGATCGAAGGCCGAACGTACGTCGCGCCGCTGCGGGCAGCGGCGCGGCGGCGGCTCCACCTAACGATGTTCAGGATTCGTCAGGACCGGTGGCAGTACCGGCACTGGCCACGGCGGCGAAGGTGGTAGGCGAGGGTCGCGGCGGCCAGGGCCACTCCCCACAGCGGCCAGAAGAACTCCGGGACCACCATTCCCCAACTCTGGGCATCGACGCTCAAATAGCCGAGGGCAGAACCCCGGAGGTACATCAGCCCGGCCGACGTCACCAGGATCGCGACCAGGGAGGCCGGAATGATGGCGGTACGCGGTCGTACCCGCTTGCCGCGCAGGAACGGGATCCAGCGGGGATACACCTCGCCCCACGGCCGGACGAGCCCACGGGTGAGGATCGCGCCGCCGACCGCCATCGTCGCGAGCATCGCACCGGCCCACCAGATGCCCGGGCTCTCGCGGGCTTCCTTTTCCAGTTCCTCCCGCGAGACGCCGAACGGGATGTCCAACGCCCACGCCCAACGGGTCAGGGCGTAGAACACAGGGATCAGGACGGCGATGTGCACCGCCCACCGCCCCCAGCGGGCGGCCCGGGCCGGGGTGGACCAGCCGGAGGGCGTCTCGGTCCGGCCGCAGTTGCCGCAGGCGTCCCGGACGCTACGCCGATAGGCGACCGCACTGGCGGCCCACAACGCTCCGCCGGCCATCATCAGTATCTGGTTCACCACCGGCCAGGGGAGGAAGGCCGGAAAGAAATCCGCGAGGCTCACACCCTGGGTTAAGCCGAGCGGCGCGAAGATCAAAAACATCGGCAACCGGACCACGGCCAGCAGTGGCCGGTAGTCCGGGACCACCACGGCCAGGGCCGCGGCCATGGTCCAGGCGAATCCGATCAGCGCCGCGCCGGCCGGACCCCACGCCGGCCGGCGCGCGATAAGCACCGCGATGACGGCGCCGGCGAGGCCGAGGACGGCGATAACCAGACCGGCGGTCGCCGGCTCGGCGCGCTCAAGGATCGATATCTTCGCGCCCAGCGGATCGTGCTCCGTCCCGAATGGGAAGCCGCCGCCGCCGAACGTCCAGTACAGCCCGAGCAGTCCGTAGATCAGCGACCAGCTCGCAGTCGCGTAGCCGACCAGCTGCGGCCAGCGGGATCGGATCGGCGAATACCGCTTGGCTGGCGCGGCTGGCCGGGCTGGCGCTCCGGGCTGGGTTGCACACGTTTCGGTCATGCCTTCACGATCGACCTGCGGCCGTCGACCGTACATATGCCGCTCGGCACGGTTCCGTCGGCCGGAGCGGGACGCAGTGTGCCGTTCGGCATACCCGCCCATGGCCGCGCCCTGTCTACCCTCGGTGACGTGATCGTTCGTTGGAGGTGGCGCGACCGGGCCGGCGTGGCGGGCGTCGGCGTCGTAGCGGTGGCGGGTGTAGCCGTCGCGCCCGTGTTCGGTGCGGTGACCACCCTGCCTGCCGCCATCGCCGTCGCCGGGATGGTGGGCGTGGTCACAGCATGGCCGCACGGCCGCCGACGCCTCACCGCGGTGACCGGTACCGCCGCAGTCGCGTCGCTCATCGCGACCGCCGGCATCCTGTCGTCCGGCGAGATGTACGGCCAGGGAGACGTTCCCTCGACCCTGTGGGCGTTCGCGGAGGTCGCGGGACTGCTGGTGTTGACTGTATTGGTGGTGCGAGTCGGGCCGGTCCGCAAGGCCGTGCCGGTCGCGTGCCTGGCGGGCGTGGCCGTACCGGCTGAGCTGTTGCGGTTCGGGCCACTGGACGTGTCGGCCGCGACGCTGGGCGGCTTCGGTGCCTGGTCGGTGCTGGCACTGCTCGCCGCCGCGGTCGGGCTCTACCTGCGGTCGCTTGACGACCGGCGGACCCGGACGGTGCTCGAGGCACGCCGGGCACAGCGCCTGCAACTCGCCCGCGACCTGCACGACTTCGTCGCGCACGACGTGAGCGAGATGCTCGCCCAGGCGCAAGCCGGCGAGATCCTGACCGCACAGGACCCGGACGGCGCCACGATGGCGTTCCGGCACATCCAACAGGCCGCGCTGCGAGCGCTGGCATCGATGGACCGCACCGTGCACATGCTCCACGTCACGGACGCCCCGACCAGCGCGCCCGTACAGGACAGCGCCCGCGCGCCGCAACCAACCCTGGCCGACCTGGCCGAAATGGCGGATCGATTCTCCGCCTCCGGAACGGCCGCAGTCCAACTCGACATCGACGCGGAATTGCGCGATCCCGACCTGACCGACGCCCAGCCGGCCCACACGGTGCCCCGTGAAGTGTCGACCACGGTATACCGGGTAGCGGTGGAGGCGCTGACGAACGTGCGCCGGCACGCCCCGGCGGCGAGCCGGGTACGGATCGTGATCCGCCGCACTCGCGACACGGGCGGCGTAGCCGGGCCTGCCGTGGAGGTCATCGTCACCGACGACGGCACCAGCGGGCAGGATGCCGCCCAGATGCCAACCCACAGGAAGGAGGACTGGCCTGTCGACCGGCGCGGCGGGTTCGGCCTGCCCGGCCTCACCGAGCGTGTCGAGGCACTCGGCGGCACACTGACCGCCGGCCCACACACGCCATCCGGATGGCGCGTGGCGGCCGTCCTACCGCTGACCCCTGCGCCGGCGAGATCCGGGACTGGCTGGTGATCGCATGACCCGCATCCTGATCGCCGACGACCAGGAGAACATCCGCGGCGCATACCGGATCATCCTCGATGCCCAGCCGGATATGACCGTGGTGGCCGAGGCCGCCGACGGGCTCGCCGCCGTGGAGCAGGCCCGCCACCTGCGCCCGGACGTGGTGCTGGCAGACATCCGGATGCCCGGCCTGGACGGGCTCGAGGTCACCCGTTTGCTCGCCGGGCCGCAAGTAGCCGACCCGCTGCGGGTCATCGTGGTGACCACGTTCGACCTCGACGACTACGTTCACACGGCGCTGCGCAACGGCGCCTGCGGCTTCCTCCTCAAACGATCCAGCCCGGCCCTGCTCACCGAGGCCGTCCGCGCCGCGATGTCCGGTGACACGCTGATCAGTCCACAGGTCACTGTCCGGCTGCTTCGCCAGCTGTCCGGGCCGCCGGCCAACCCCGGCCGCGACGGCATGGCGCCACTCACCGACCGAGAACGTGAGGTCACCCGCCTGGTCGCGCAGGGCCGGACCAACGCGGAGATCGCCGCCGAGCTCTTCGTCACACCCGGAACCGTGAAAAACCACCTCGCCAGCATCCAGCGCAAGCTTAGCGCCCGGAACCGGGTCGGCGTCGCCGCCTGGGCCTGGGACAACGGCCACGCCCGGTAGCGAAGATGCCAAGGTCTTGTAGCCAACCCGGGCGAT
The DNA here is from genome assembly GCA_036384155.1 of Micromonosporaceae bacterium. Classification (GTDB taxonomy): domain Bacteria; phylum Actinomycetota; class Actinomycetes; order Mycobacteriales; family Micromonosporaceae; genus DASVMV01. The sequence goes on along the minus strand of DASVMV010000201.1, from coordinate 7,367 downwards.
ATGCAGCCGGTCAACTCCTTCCAGGAACGGTGTGGGCATTCAGCGAGTAGAGCCGGGTGGTCGGACGATGGGCGCTACCCGCCCTCGGCGGAATCCCGGCACCGATCCCGGCGGAGTTCATTCACGACCGCCACTCGGAGCCAACTGATGCGTTACGGGGTGGCATCACAACGTCCCGCACCGTTCTGAAGGCGGAGGCGTACCTGCCGACCGGGCGACGTCCGGCGCGGCGCGCGGACGACGATCCTGCCTCCGCACGATCCCTTGCACCTGCCGGCAAGGGGACAGGGTGATCGCGGAGCGTGCGCCACCGCCGCCTTATGAAATATCCGGGTGCAGCACCCGATCCGGTCCGACCTCGCGGCGGGCTCCGGCGAGGGTTAGCCGCAGGACCGCCCGGACGTCCGTACTCGATGCGCCGACGCGAAGCTCGACGTCGCCAGGGTCGACGATGCGCCGCCCGTCCCGTCCGGTGTACGAGGTGAGGTCGGCGTGCAGTGCGACGGACACGGTCCGGCTCGTGCCCGGGTCCAGGTCCACCTTTGCGGCAGCGATGAGTTGCTGGCCCGGACGGGCCACCTCGGCCACGGGATCGTGCAGGTACACCTGCACCACCTCGGCGGTGGGTATATCCGCGTCGTTGCGGAGGGTCACACGCAGCCGGCAGTTGCCGTCGGTGCGCCACGCCGGTGGGGAGGACAGCGCCACCTCCACCCACGTCGCCGGGGCGTACGACAGCCCGTGGCCGAACGGGAACACCGGGGTCGGATCCACTGTGCTGAACGCGCTGCGATGAGCCAGCGGTGCGGCGAGGTACGTCGACGGCTGGTTGGCACCGGCCGCGGGGAAACTCACCGGCAGGCGCCCGGACGGGTTCACCCGCCCGCCGAGGACATCGGCCAGGGCCGGCGCTCCTTCCTCACCGGGAAAGAAGCCGCAGACGACGCCGGCCAGGCGGTCCACTTGCCGGGACAGCTCGTACGGCCGGCCGGTCAGCAGGACGAGCACCACGGGCGTACCAGTCGCGAGTACCGCCTCCAGCAACTCCTCCTGGCGGCCGGGCAGGCGCAGGTCGGAGGCGTCGCACCCCTCGCCGGACGTCCCGAGGCCGAAGAGTGCGGCGACATCGCCGAGCGCCACGACGCAGACGTCCGCGTCGCGGGCGATCCGCACGGCGGCGGCGACCCCCTCGTCGTCGCCGCCAAGCACGGGACACCCTTGCGCCCAGGTGACCTCATATCCGACCGGGTCCGACCGAAGACTCTCGACAAGAGTCGGCAGGGCCACGCCGGGTGGCAGGTCCGGGTGGTGGAGCGCCACATGCTGGAGAAAGGAGTAACAGCCCAGCATGGCGGCGGGGTTGTCGGCCTGCGGCCCGACGACCGCTATGCGTTGACCCGGCCGGAGCGGGAGGATGCCGTCGTTGCGGAGCAGGACGATCGAACCCTGGGCCATGCGGCGGGCCAGCGCGCGGGAGGACGGATCGTCCAGGGCGGCCTCCGGGTCTGCGTCGCCGGTCGAGGAACGCAGGATCGGGGGATCGGGTGACCAGTCCGAATCGAGCAGGCCCAGTTCGCATTTCTGGGTGAGCACCCGGGCGACGGCGCGGTCCACCAGTGCGACGTCGACCCCTCCGGACGCGACCGCCCCTTCCAGCGGCGGGCCGTAGCAGTCCGTGTTCGGCAGTTCGACGTCGATCCCCGCGTGGAGAGCCTGGGCGGCCGCGTCGTCAGCCCTGGCGGCGACCCCGTGCAGGGTGCGCAGGAAGGCGACCGAGAAGTAGTCCGACACGACGGTGCCGGTGAACCCGTACCGGTCGCGCAGCAGGTCGGTCAATAGCCCGGCGTCCGCGGCGACCGGTACACCGTCGACGTCGGTGTAGCTGTTCATCACCGACCGCGCGCCGGCGCGCAGCGCCGCCTCGAACGGCGGCAGCATCACATCGGCCAGTTCCCGTGCCCCCATCGACACCGGTGCGAGATTGCGGCCAGCCCGGGACGCGGCGTGTCCGACGAAGTGTTTGAGCGTAGCCACCACGCCGGCCGACTCCAGGCCGCGCACGTAGGCGCCGCCAATCAGGCCGACCAGGTACGGGTCCTCACCGATCGTTTCCTCCACCCGCCCCCAGCGCAGGTCCCGCACCACATCCAGAACCGGCGCCAGCCCTTGGTGGACGCCGAGCCGGCGCATGGCACGGCCGATCCGAGCGCCCATCGCCTCGACCAGCCCCGGGTCGAAACTCGCCCCCCAGCACAGCGGGTTGGGGTAGATGGTGGCCTGCCAGGCGGCGACGCCGGCCAGGCACTCCTCGTGCAGGAGAGCGGGAATGCCGAAGCGTCCAGCCGTCACCACGTCCCGCTGCAACCTGGCCGTCCGCTGGGCGCCCTCGACCGGCGTAACGGGCGACGTGCCGTAGACCCGGGTGAGCTGGCCCATGCCGTACCGGATCGCCTCGCCCCACTCGTCCGGCGTCGTGGTCCGGCCGACCTGGGGCGCGGCTTCGTCCGTCTCGGGCTCGCGCAACCAGACGCTGGAGAGCTGGGCCACCTTTTCCCGCAACGTCATCCGCGCCATCAGATCCCCGACCCGCTCTGACGTGGAGGCGGCGCGGTCCCGCCACAGCTGCGTGGCGTCGTCGCCGTGGCCGGTCGATTGTGGATCGGCGTGACCAATGGCCATTCGCTGCGCGGACCGACTGCCCGCGGTTTGCGGGAGGCCGTGCCGCCCTCCCTTCCACCTGCTGAGCCCGTGGGCCACTTTGACTTTACGGCCGACGCCGTAAGTGAGGAAAGCCTAACGTGACCGGTGTGAAGTCGTTGACCCACATCGTAGTCACTGGGTAGCCTGCCGTCATCGCAGGTTTCGCTCGTGGCCGTAATTATGTCGGTCACTGCGCCCAACCGCAGGAGGCACAGCTGTGCGTCTGTCCCGCAGAAGCTTCATCTCTGGTGTTGCCGGCGGGGTAGCCGCCGGCGTGATCGGCTCAGGCTCCACCGCTGGACCCGCCCGAGCGGCGCCTGCCACGGTGGACAACCTGGGTAGCCCACTTCGCGACGTGTTGCTCATCGGCGGAGCGGTAGGCCCCGGTCCCAACGGCCGGACGGTCATCTGGTCGGCGGTCAGCGGTAACCCGGCCCACCTCGCCGCCGTCGATCCGGTCACCGGGAAGGTCGTCTCGTACCAGCCGCTGGACGGCTCCCCGGGTTCCTACGCGGTCGTCGTCGCGCCGGACGGCTCCGTCTACGTCGGCACGTACGACACCGGGTCGTTGTACCGGCGCCGGCCGGGCCGACACAGCGAGATTGAGAACCTGAGCCGTCCGCTGCCCGGCGAGGTCTACATCTGGCGGCTCGCCGTCGATGAGAACGGCATCATCTACGGCGGGACCGCGCTCGGCGGCAAGGTGTTCAGTTACGACCCGGACACCGGTGCAGTCCGCGACTACGGCCCGGTGCTCGCCGGCAACAAGTACGTGCGCAGCATCGCCGTCATGGACGGCAAGATCTACGCCGGTACGCTGCCCGACGCGCACCTGATCGAGATCGACGTGGTCAGCGGCGCGATGCGCGAGCTACCGCTTCCTGCCGACCTGGGGCCCATCACCGGGGTCAACGTTTACGACCTCAACGCGTACGACGGCCGGGTGTACGCCCGCTTCGGCAACGCCACAAACGGTCGGCTGGGCATCTGGGACGTGGCGGCACAGCGCTGGAGCCCGTTACTGGCCAACGTCACCGGTCTGGACGTCAGCGAGCCGGGTCCCGGCGGGCTGGTGTACTACACCCGGAACGCCCGGCTGACCGGCCTGAACCCGGAGACCGGCGTGGAGACGGACACCGGGCTGTCGTTCTCCGGCCGGATCTTCAACAACCGTGGGATCGGCTGGGTCACCCTCGCCGACCCCGGCTGGCCCGGCCGGACCCTCGTGGGTCTGCTGTGGCGGGGCGCGATGTTCCGGTACAACCCGCTGACCGGGCGGTCTGACGTAACCCAGACCGACATACCCGGCGAGCCCGTCCCCATCTCCTGTATGAGCGTCGGGGTGAACGGACGGCTGTGGGCCGGCGGGTTCCTCAATGGTGGCCTCGCACGCATCGACCCGGACACCGGCGCGTCGCAGTTCAACCGGTTCTCGCAGACGGAGAGCGTGCTGGACCTCGGGGACACCGTCTGGATCGGCGTGTACCCGGACGCGCGGCTGTACCGGTACGACCCCGCCGCCGCGTGGAGCAGCACCGAGTACTCGCCCGGTCCGCCCGGTACGCCCGAGAACCCGGTCAAGGTGGTCGACCTGAAGGCCGTCGACCAGGTCCGGGCCAGGGCGAGCACCGACGCGGGGCCTTGGGTGGCGTACGGCACGATGCCCAACCTCGTCCTGGGCGGCGCCCTGGTCATCGTGGACAAGGCCACCGGCGCCAGCCGCATCCACAAGCCGGTCGTGACCGAGCAGTCGATCATCACTCTGACCTACGCGGGCGGCCTGCTGGTCGGCGGCACGTCGATCTACGGCGCGTACTCGGTGCCGGCGCCCACCCAGACCGAGGCCGCGCTGTTCGGCTTCGACCCGGTGACCGACACCAAGGTCTTCGAGGTCGTGCCGGTACCCGGAGCGCGCCAGATCACCGGGCTGGTCACCGACCGGGACGGGGGAGTGTGGCTGCTGGCCGGTGGCCAGTTGTGCGCCTTCGACCTCGCCTCGCGGGCCGTCACCCGCCGGGTCGGCGTACCGAACGCGACGGGTCGGCTGGGCTACCACGCGGCGAGCGACACGTTCTACGTCCTGGTGAACGACACCCTGCTGAAGGTGAGCCGCGCCGATCTAACGGTCACCTCCGTGCTCCAGCAGTCCGCCGACATCCTCGCGGTGCATCCGGACGGACGAGTGTTCCTCGGGGACGGTCCCATGGTGTACCGGGTGACGCTCCCATGAGCGACCGGATCCGCCGCATGCCCTTCGATACGTCGCTACCGAACTGGGGAGAGGTATGACCAGATTAATGAGGACAGCAGCCGGGCTGGGTGGACGATCCGGGTGGCGCCGGGCCGGCGTGGCGCTGGTGGCCATCGGGACGCTGGCCGGGATGGCGCTCTCGCCCGGGACCGCCGGGGCGGGAACGACGGCGGCGCCGGTCGACGGCGGGGTGTTTACCGATCTGGGGGCACCGCTGACCTCCCTGACCATCATGGAGGGCGCGCTCGGCAAGGACGCGGACGGCTCGGACGTGATCTACGCCGTACCGGCCGGTGAGAACGCCAACCTCAACGTCGTTGACGTGCACAGCAGGACGCTCAAGCGGGTGGTGCCCCTGCCGGGGGCATCCGGAAGCTGGGCCGTCGCGGTCGCTCCGGACGGGACCGTGTACGTCGGCGCGTACGCCAACGGGCACCTCTACCGCTACCGGCCGGGCGACGAGGCCGCGACCGACCTCGGCGAGCCCATTCCCGGCGAGACGTACGTGTACGGGGTGACCATCGGCGACGACGGCGCCGTGTACGGCGGCACGTACCCACACGCGCACGCGTTCCGGTACGACCCCGTGACCGGTTCCGTGACCGACTACGGCAGCCTCGACGACGTGCAGCAGTACGCCCGGGCCGCCGTCTACGATCCGGACCACAAGGCGCTGTTCGTGGGCCTGGCCACTCCAAAGGCCCGGCTGTTCCGCATCGACGTGGCCACCGGCGAGCGGCAGGAAATCACCCCGACCGGCTTTACCGGCGGGGGCTTCTCCGACCTCGACTACGCCGATGGGCGGGTCTTCGGCAACGTGGACGGCCAGCTCGTCGTGTTCGACGCGGCGACCGGGCAGCAGCTCTCCTTCACCGACGCGGCGACCGGCGCGCTCACCCAGCGGTACCCGATCGCGGCCCGCGGTGTGTCACCGGCTTCCGGCGGATCGGTGTATTTCACCACCGCGGGCGTCGCCCTGGCCCGGTACGACCTGGCGACCAACACCGTCAGCCGGGTGGTCACCGACGGCAAGCCGGTCGTGGTGAGCCGGGGCGCCGCCATCGCGTACGGCTGGGTGACCGAGAACGACCACCCGGTGCTGTACGGCCTCGCCGGCAACTACTCGGGCGGCACCTACCGGTACGACCCCGCCGACGGCTCGCTCGCCCAGTGGTCGTCGCCGTTCCTGTACGTCCCGGTGAACCTGATGCACGTGATCGCCAACCCGACCGACGGCAAGGTCATCGTCAACGCGTACCTCAACGGAAACACCGGCGTCTATGACCCGGCCACCGGGAAGACCGCAAACGCCCCGCGGCTGGGACAGGTCGAGGGGTGGAACTGGGCCGGCGGGAAGCTGTACGCGGGCATCTACCCGTACGGGTCGCTCCTGGAGTGGGACCCGCACGCTCCCGGGTCCTCCACGAATCCGCGCCAGCTGCTCAGCCTCGAGGCCAGCCACCACCAGAACCGGCCGGTAGCGGTGGTCCCCTCGGGCGGCAAGGTCTATCTCGGCACGACGCCGGGGTATGGCCTCTACGGCGGGGCGCTGACCGTGTACGACATCGCCTCGGGCGCGTTCGAGGTGTACCGCGACATCGTGACCGACCAGACCGTCGCCGCGCTGCTCCCGCTCGGTAACGTCGTGTTCGGCGGCTCCAGCGTGGCCGGCGGCCAGGGCACCGAACCGCGGGCCACGGAGGCGCGGCTGTTCGTGTTCGACCCGGCCACCGGCAGCAAGACGGCCGAATACACGCCGGTTGCGGGCGCGCGCAACATCAACGAGCTGAGCCTGGGTCCGGATGGCAACATCTGGGGGCTCGCGGACGGGACCGTCTTCGTCTTCGACCCCGACACCCGTAGCACGCTGCGCCGGATCCCGGTGTTCACCGGCGGGACCAGCCCGCAGGACGGAGCGCTGACCTGGCGGGACGGCTACCTGTACGGCGTGGCCGGTGGCCGGCTGTTCCTGGTCGACTCGCTGGGCGGAACCGCCAGCGTGCTGCGTCCGGGTGGCCTGAACCGGCTGACGCAGACGCCGGACGGCACCATGTACACGCTGCTGCGCCCCGAGGGCTGGTCCAACCAGACCAACCTGGCCAGCTACCGGCCGGCGGATGACCCCTGCCCGGGCTCGGACCTGCGGGCGACGGCGTACGTGGCCGATGTGGACAGTGGCGTGACCAACCGGTTCGTCTCGTACGGGTGCACGCTGGCCGATCGGCTCCCCGATGTCGACGCCGGCTGGAAGAACCACGGCGCGTTTGTGGCGGCGGTGGCGCGCGAGGTCGAGAAGCTCGTCGCCGCCGGTTCGATCAGCTCTGCCGAGGGGGACGCGCTGAACGCTGCGGCGGGCCGGTCTCAGGTCGGGTATTGAGCCCACCGGCAACGATCGCGGGCCCCGGACGTCCCGTCC
>DASVMV010000200.1:0-37893 GCA_036384155.1 Micromonosporaceae bacterium | reverse complement strand
CGTCACCGACGGGCCGTTCGTGGAGACCAAGGAGGCCCTGGGCGGCTACTACCTCATCGAGGCGGCCGACCTCGACCAGGCGCTCGCCGTCGGCAAGCTGTGCCCGGCGCCGTACGGCGGCGTCGAGGTTCGGCCCATCATGACCTTCTAAGCCGTGACCCGGGACGTCCGCGAGGCCGTCGCCGACGCGCACCGTCGCGAGTGGGCCTTCGTGCTCGCCGCGACGGCGCGCGTCGCCGGCGACTTCAACCTCGCCGAGGAGTGCGTCCAGGACGCGTACGTCGCCGCGCTGGATGCCTGGACCCGCGACGGCATACCGGACAAGCCCGGCGCCTGGCTCACCGCCACGGCAAAGCGCAAGGCGCTGGACGTCCTGCGCCGGCAACGGGTGTTCCGGTCGAAGATGCCCCTGCTGGTGGAGCCGGACGAGGCCGAGATGGACGTGGCCGAGGAAGACGCGGTACCCGACGACCGCCTGCGCCTGATCTTCACCTGCTGCCATCCGGCGCTGGCGCGGGAGGCCCAGGTCGCGCTGACCCTGCGCCTGGTATGCGGGGTGAGTACCGGCGACATCGCGCACGCCTTCCTGGTCTCCGAGCCGACGATGGCCGCGCGGATGACCCGGGCCAAAAAGAAGATTTCGGTGGCCCGGATCCCGTACCGGGTACCGGGCGCCAGTGAGCTGCCCGAGCGGGTGGACGCGGTGCTGAGCGTCATCCACCTGCTGTACACGACCGGGCACACGGCGCCGTCGGGCAGCGGCCTGGTCCGCGCCGACCTGGTGGACCGCGCGCTGCACCTGACGCGCATGCTGCTGGCCCTGATGCCCGACGAGCCGGAGGTCCGCGGGCTGCTCGCGCTGCTGCTGCTCACCGATGCCCGACGGGCCACCCGCACCGACCCGCAGGGCCGGCTGCTGGTGCTCGAAGACCAGGACCGTTCCGTCTGGGACCGGGCCGCCATCGAGGAGGGCACGCGCCTGGCCGTCGGCGCGTTCCGTACCGGCCGGATCGGCCGCTACGCCCTCCAGGCCGCCATCGCCTCGCTGCACGCCTCCGCCGACAGCTACGCCACGACCGACTGGCCCCAGGTACTGCGGCTCTACGACGAGCTGCTGAAGGTGTGGCCCTCGCCGGTCGTCGCGCTCAACCGGGCCGTGGCGGTGTCGATGGTGCGCGGACCCGACGCCGCCCTCGACGAAATCGAGATCCTGGAGCGGGATGGCCGGCTCGCCGGGTACCACTATCTGCCGGCCGTCCGCGCCGACCTGCTGCGCCGCCTCGGCCGCCACCAGGAGGCAGCGACCGCCTACCGCGCGGCGCTGAGCCTCGCCGACAACGGGGCCGAGCGGGAGTTCCTCACGGCGCGTCTCGCCCGGGTCGCCGACGCCGAGGTTCTCGATGGTGGTGCTGTCGATTCTGCATCCGGTCGTTCGTCGGAGGGGTAGACGACGACAGACCGGAGGAGAACCCATCATGAACGCGACCCGCGCCACCCGGCGGGAGTGGTTGGGATTGGCCGTACTCGCGCTGCCCACCCTGCTGCTATCCCTGGACGTCAGCGTGCTGTACCTAGCCCTGCCGCAGCTGAGCACCGACCTGGGCGCGGACAGCACCGAGCAGTTGTGGATCCTGGACATCTACTCGTTCCTGCTGGCCGGCTTCCTGGTCACCATGGGCACCCTCGGCGACCGCATCGGCCGCCGCCGGCTGCTGCTGATCGGCGCCGCCGCGTTCGGCGTCACGTCCGTGGTGGCCGCGTACGCGACCAGCCCCGGCATGCTGATCGCCGCCCGGGCGCTGCTCGGAATCTCCGGCGCCACGCTGATGCCCTCGACGATGGCGTTGATCCGCAACATGTTCCGCGACCCGAAGCAGATGGCCGCCGCGATCGGGATCTGGTTCGCCTGCTTCATGGGCGGCATGACCCTGGGTCCGCTGGTCGGCGGGGCGCTGCTGTCCACCTTCTGGTGGGGCTCGGCCTTCCTGCTCGGCGTGCCGTTCATGGTGCTGCTGCTCGTGGCCGGGCCGGCCCTGCTGCCCGAGTACCGTGACACCGCAGCCGGCCGGCTGGACCTGACCAGCGTGGCCCTGTCCCTCGCCGCAATCCTGCCGGTCATCTACGGGCTCAAGGAGATCGCGCGCGACGGCTGGGCTACCGCCCCCATCGTCGCTGTCGTGGCCGGTGTCCTGGTCGGTGTGGCCTTCGTACGACGGCAGCGCCGGCTGACCAGCCCGCTGCTGGATCTGCGGCTGTTCGCCGACCGCTCGTTCCGCAGCGCGCTGGCGGCCGGGCTGGCGATCGGCGTCGTCATGGCCGGGGTGACGCTCACGTCCACGCTGTACCTGCAAGCCGTGCACGGCCTGTCCCCGCTGCACGCCGGGCTCTGGCTGATACCACAGAACATCGCGATGGCCGCCGGCATGATGATCAGCCCCGTGCTGGCCCGCCGGATCCGCCCGGCCGATCTGATGACGGCCGGCCTGCTCGTCGCCGGCCTCGGGTTGCTCGTGCAGACTCGCACCGACGCCGCGGGTGGCGTCGGTGCGGTGGTGGTCGGACTCACTCTCGCGGCCGTGGGCATCTCCCCGACGATGGCGCTGACGATGAACCTGATCCTCGCTTCCACCCCGCCGGAGAAGGCCGGATCCGCCGCGTCGATCTCGGAGACCAGCGGCGAGTTCGGCGTCGCCGTCGGCGTCGCTGCCCTCGGCAGCCTCGCCACGATCGTGTACCGCGGACACCTTGCGATACCCGCGGGTACGCCCGTCGAGGCCGACCACGCCGCCCGCCAGGGCATCACCGCCGCCACGAACGCAGCCCAGCACCTACCCGGGGCGCTCGGCGCCGATCTGCTGGACGCCGCCCGTACCGCCTTCACCGCCGGTCTGACCACCGTCGCCGGCGTCGGCGCCGCCGTCTTCGTCGGCCTCGCGGTCCTCGCCGCGGTCGCCTTCCGGCATGTACCCGCGACCGGCACAGCGCCGGAGAGCCGGGTCGACACCGATCAGGCACCGCAGCCGGCGCCGACCCCGGCAACCGCCGACGCCTGACCATCTCCCGTGGGCCCGCGGCATTCCGCCCGGGCCCGCCGCCACGGTGACCATCAGCCGGTCCGGTGCCGCAGCGTGGCGACCGCCGAGCCGGCCAGGGTCAGCAGGCAGTCGGGCAACTGTCCGTCGGCCAGGGCGGCGCCGAAGAGGGCCTCGGCGGTCTCCGCATCGGCGTTGACGTACGCGCTGACGAAACGGGCCACCCACCGGGCGTCGTAGCCGGCGTCGTCGATGGCCGGAAAGTCCAGCGCCCACGCCCCCCGCCGCACCGGCCCGCCGACCATGGTCGCCGCGAGGCACCAGGCCACGTCGTACGCGCCGACCACGCCCGACCGGTCGACGACCGCACCGAAGGTGCCGACCACCGCGTCGCTGTCGCCGGCCAGGGCGCAGCGCAGCACCTGCGCCGCGTCGGCAAGCGTCTCCCGGGGTACGTCGACCACATGCGGCAGGGTATGCCGATGGAGCAAGCGCCGCCCGTCGAGCGCCTCAGCCGGTACGCCCAGAGTCGCTGCCCGTACGCCGTGGCTAACCGGGGGCGGCGCGCAGCAGGCAGGTGAGACGGGCAGTACACACCCGGTCGCCACGGTCGTCGCTGATGGCGATCTCGTACGTCGCGGTGCCGCGGCCGCGGTGCAGCGGCGTGGCGACTCCGACGACCGTGCCCGTGCGAACCGCCTTGTGGTGGGTCGCGTTGATGTCGACCCCGACGGCGAGCGGCCGGTCCACGGTCATCCCGTGCAGGGCCGATGCGATCGACCCGAGGGTCTCGGCGAGGACACACGACGCACCGCCGTGCAGCAGCCCGTACGGCTGAGTGTTGCCCTCTACGGGCATCACGCCGACCACCCGCTCCGGGGCGGCCTCGGTCAGGACGATTCCCATCCGTTCGGCGAGCGCGCCGGGACCGTCGAGCGATCCGCCATAGCCGTCTGCGAGAGCTTCCACCCGCCGCACGCTACCCGCAGGTACGGGCAGGGCCCGCGACCTCGGTCACAGCGCCCGCACCCGGGCGCGCTAATGTGCCCACCGGACCTTCGGGGAGGACGACGACCCATGCGCGTGCACCGTGGCTTCCGCCGCGCCGGAACCGCCGCCATCGCGGTGATCCTGCTCGCCCTCACCGGGTGCGAGAAGGAGCCGGCGGCGACGTCAGCGAGGGCCGATCAGGTGCGGCTCTACGGCGCCGACGGCAACATGCTCAACAGCTTCGGCGACGAGTTCACCGAGCAGCCCGGGTTGCTGGACGGCATGAAGGGCACGACGCCGCTCACCCCGTTGTCCGCGGACTTCCGCAGCCGGTTGCTCGCGGTCTACCCGAACCTCGGCGACTACCTCTACGCCGGCGAGTCGTACGACGCCCTCGTGATCAGCGCGTTGGCCGCGCAACTGGCGGGTACGACCGAACCGGCGAGCATCGCGCGACAGATCAACGGTGTGACCACCCGGGGCAAGGTCTGCGAGACCGTGACCGCCTGCCTGGCGCTCGCCCGCTCGGGGACCGACATCGAGTACCGGGGCGTGTCGCTGCGGCGGGCCGGGTTCACCGATGCCGGCGAGCCGTCCACCGCCATGTACGCCACGCTGCACTTCGACGAGAGCGACCGACTCGACGATGGGAAGACCGAGTTCGTCGGGGCCGGCGACGAATCCGCGGCGACCAAGCGGGTCCCACCGGCCGGCCGGCGGCCGAACAACCGGAACACCGGCGCGCCCTTGAAGATCGGGGGTCTCCTGCCCAAGACCGGCGACCTGGCCCTGGCCTACCCGCCGATGGCGGCGGGCGCCGCACTGGCGATCAAGGAGATCAATGCGGCGGGCGGTGTACTCGGCAAGCAGGTGCAGTGGATCGACGGCGACGATGGCACCAACCCGAAGACGGCCAAGGAGACGGTGCAGGCTCACGTTGCGGCCGGCGTGCACGTGATCATCGGCGCCGGCGCGTCCAGCATTTCCCGAGCGGTCCTGCCCGATGTGGTCAAGGCGGGGCTGATCCTTTTCTCCCCCTGCAACACCGACGCCGGCCTCAGCACCATCCAGGATCAGGGCCTCTATTTCCGTACCGCCCCGTCCGACGTCCTCCAGGGCCGGGCGCTGGCAGACGTCATCATGCGGGACGGTCCCGAAAAGATCGCCCTGGTCGCCCGCAACGACTCCTACGGCCAGGGCCTGCAGCGCAACGTGCGCACCGAGTTGGAACGCGCCGGCATCCCCACCGAACGGATCAAGCTGCTGTCGTACGAGCCGCCGCCGGATTCCGGCGGGGCGCCGGTCAGCTTCAGCGACGGTGCCCAGACCATCAAGGACTTCGGCGCGGACGCGGTCGTAGTCATCGGGTTCGGCGAGTCGGCGGGGGTCATCAAGGCGCTGCAGAAGGCCGGGGTGGCGATCCAGCACTGAGCAGTCCGCCTGCGGCCGCGGATCAGCGGTTCCGGCGCTCCAGGAAGTCGGTCATCCGGCGGCGCTTCTCGTCGTCTTCGAAGAGGACCGCCTGGCTGACCAGGTCGAGGTGCGGATGAGCGCCGGCCGGTGCGTCGACGGCCAGCTTGGTCAGCCGCAGCGCCAACGGCGACCCCTTGGCGATCTCGTCGAGCAGCCCGTGTGCGGCATCCATCAACTCGGCCGGCTCGGCCACCACCCGGTTGACCAGGCCGATCGTCAGTGCCTCGGCGGCGTCGACCCGCCGACCCGTGAAGAGCAGTTCCTTGGCCCGCGCCTCGCCGACGAGCGCCGGGAGCCGATGGGTGGCGCCCGCACCGGCGATGATCCCCAACCGCACCTCCGGCTGGCCGAACACCGTACGCGCGGTACACACCCGCAGGTCGCAGGCGTACGCCAATTCGGCGCCCCCGCCCAGCGCCGGACCGTCGAGGGCAGCGACCGTGGGCAGCGGGAGCGCCCGGATCCGGGCGAACAGCGCCGAGTTGATCGCTGCCAGGGCGTCAAGGCGGCCACGGTCCCGCAGTTGGCCGATGTCGGCGCCGGCCGCGAACATCCCGGTCGATCCCCCGGTGAGGAGCAGCAGCCGGGGCGCCCGCTCGAGCCGGCCACACACCTCGTGCAGCGCGGCCACCATGTCGGCGTCGATCGCATTGCGCTTGTCCGGCCGGTCGAGCGTGACGACGAGCCGATCGCCCCGCTCCGCCACCCGCACGCTGATGGCCGTCGCCTCGCTTCGCTCGCTCACGCCCGCACCCCGCCGTTCCAGCGGTAGAACCCGTGCCCCACCTTCTTGCCCAGTCGACCCTCCGCGACCATCGACTCGAGCAGCGGAGGCGGCGCGAAGCGGTCGCCGTACGCCGCCTGCAGGGTGCGGGCGATGTCCAGCCGCACGTCCAGGCCCACGATGTCGGTGAGTTCCAGCGGGCCGACGGGGTGGCGGTAGCCGAGCACCATCGCCTTGTCGATGTCCGCCGGGCTGGCCACGCCGTCGGCCACCATCCGGATGGCTTCCAGCCCGAGCGCCACCCCGAGCCGCGAGGTGGCGAAGCCGGGCGTGTCGCGTACGACGACCGGGTCCTTGCCCAGCCGCCCGGCGAGGGCGACGGCGGCCTGGGTGGTCTCCTCCGCGGTGTCCTTGCCGACCACGATCTCGAGCAGGGCCATGGCGTAGACCGGGTTGAAGAAGTGCAGCCCGAGAAACCGGTCCGGCGCGGCCAGCCCGCTGGCCAGATCGGCGATCGGGATGCTGGAGGTATTGGTGGCCAGCAGCGCCGGGCGGCGGGCCTCGGCCGCCGCGAGCACGGTCCGCTTGAGGTCGACGCGCTCGGGTACGGCTTCAACCAGCACATTCGGATGCTCGGCGACCTCGGCCAGGCCGGGCCGTACGGCGATCCGGGACTGATTGGCGGCTGCCTCGGCCGGGGACAGCTTGCCGCGCCCGACCGCCCGCTGCCACCAGGCGCGCAGCGTGCCTGGCGCCGCCTCGGCGCGCGCGGGATCGACCTCGACCACCTCGACGGCGTAGCCGGCACCGGCGGCGACGTACGCGATGCCGAGCCCCATGGTGCCGGCGCCGACCACGACGAACCGATTGCTCATGGCAGCGACCCTATGCACCGCCACGGACCAGGTCCCGGCTGGGTCCCTACCGGCGGCCGGTATTGCCGGGCGTCAACTTCGGGTAGAGGGGACTGCACCACTTCCGATCGAAAGGCGATGCGATGAGCGACCAGCCGGAGAGCGTCGAGACCCGCGGTGACGAGCGGGTCGAGCTGTTGACGGCGGACACCAACAACGACGGGCGCCCTGACGTATGGGTGGTCGACACCGACGGCGATGGCACACCCGACCTGTTCCAGTTCGACACCGACTTCGACGGCAAGGTCGACATCACGATGGTCGACCTCACCGAAGACGGCACCCCGGACGAGGTGGTCGACGGCGACGGCGGCCACCCACCGACCGTCTGACCGCCCGGGCCTCGCCGATCAGGAAGACCCCTCCCCTTCTCGATCGGCGAGGCGCGGTGCCGGTGCGGTCACCGACGGCCGCTGAGCGTGTGCTCCGCCCGTTCCGCCCGGAGCGCCGGGTCCCGGCCGGAGGCCGTTCCGGGCCACCACGCCGCCCGCCCAGCCAGCGCCGTGACGGCCGGGACCAGCAGCACCGACACGACCGCGGCGACGAGCACGATGCCCAGGGTCACCGCGAACCCGATCTCCACGAAGAACGGCACGCCCGAGATCATCAGCGACGCGAACGTGCCGGCCAGGATGACCGCGGCCGCGATCACGGACGGGCCGGCGTGCTCGACGGCCAGCGCGGCGGCCTGCCGCGCCGTCCGGCCCTCCCGGATCTCCTCGCGCAGCCGGGCGGTCATCAGGATGTTGTAGTCGGTGCCGATCGCGCTGACGAAGAGGTACAGGATGATCGGGATGATGAACGACAGCCCCTGCCGGCCCAGCCCCTCCTGGAACAGCAGGGCGGTCGCCCCCAACGTGGCGGCGAACCCGAGCACGACCATCGCCACGAGGTAGATCGGCGCCAGCGCGACGCGTAGCAGCCCGGCGAGGATGAGGACGAAGAGGACCCCGGCGACCGGGAAGATCACCGAAAAGTCGCGCTCCGTGGTGTGGCGAACATCCGCGTACGCCATGGTCTGCCCGCCGACGAGCACCTCCGTCCCGGGGGGCGCGGCGGCGTGCGCGGCCTCGCGCAGCGGGCCGGCGACGAGGTCCAGCGACGCGGGGGCGTACGGCGGGGCCGCGAGGATCAGCGGAATGCCGACGACGGAACCGTCCGCAGACGTCTGGGGCCGCATCGGCGCGGCCACCCCATCGACAGCCGCCAGGTCGGCGGTGAACCGCTGGATGTCCGCCCCGGTGAGCGGTCGGTCGGCCCTCAGGTAGACGGTCGTGGGCTGGAGCGCACCCGCGGGAAACCCCCGCTGCAGCTGGTCGAAGGCCTGGGTCGCCTCGGTGTCCGGCGGAAGCTGACCGATCGGGTCGTAGTCGGCTTGGAACGCCGCCGATCCGGCAGCGAGCGCACCCAGCAGCGCGAGCGTGCCGGCGATGATCGCCGCCGGGCGCCGCGCGACCAGCCGGCCCACGGCGGCGAACCGCCTCGCCGGTGCGGCCTGAGTCGTGTTCCTGGCGGGCCAGAAGACCCGGCGGCCGAGCAGCGCCACGACCGCGGGCACCAGGGTCAGCGCGGCCGCCAGCATCACCGCTACCGCGATCGCCAGCGCCGGTCCGAGGGTGGTGAAGAAGCCGAGCATGGCCAGCACCAGCGCTCCGAAGGCCGCGATGACCGCGAACGCGGCGGAGAAGATCGCCTCACCGACCCGCTCGACAGCGGCCACGATCGCCTCGCGCGGCGCATCGCCGGCCCGCAGCCGCTCGCGGTACCGGAAGAGCAGGAACAGGATGTAGTCGGTGCCGATGCCGAAGAGGACGACGGTCAGCAGCACGGGCAGCTCCTGACCGATCTGGAAGTCCAGCGCGCTGGCGGTGGCGGCGACCAGGGACGTGGACATCCCCAGAACCAGGCCAACGGACAGCAGCGGCAGCAGGGCGGCGAGCGGACTACGGAAGATCAACAGGAGCAGGGCGACGATCAGTGCGACGGTGGCGACCGTGACGATGCGCTCGGCATCGGCGAACGACTGCTTGTTGTCCAGGACGATTGCCGCTTCGCCGGTCACGCCCGCGGTCAGTCCGGTGCCCTTGAGCTCCTCGGCGAGCTGCGCCCGCAGCTCACGTACGGCCTCCTGCACCTCTGACCGCTCAGGAGCGCCGGTGAACTGGACGCCCAGCAGCGCGACCGCACGGTTGCGGGCGACCTGCTGGGCGGGGTCGAAGACCACTCCGGCGGTTGCCGCGGGCTTCTCGGCGGTGAGCCGCTGCGCCAACGGCGCCAGCCGGGCGAGGTCGGCGTCGCCGAGCGGCGCTTTGTCGACGCGACTGACCACGACCACGCCGGAGGCCCCCTCGGCGCCCGGGAAGGCCCGCTCCGCCAGGTCGGCCGCCCGGGCCGACTCCTTGTCCGACGGTAGGAACGCCGACTGGTCGGCGTTGGTAACCGAGCCCAGGCTGGGCGCCATCACGATGGTGGCCACCGCCACGGCCAGCCAGGTGCTGACCACCCACCACGGCCGGCGTACGACGGCCCGTCCGATCGCCGCGAACATCGTGTACTCCTGACGAAGAAGGTAGCCGACATGGCATGTCCTGCCACTTGGCACATGCTGCCAGAAATAGCGGCATGCCACCATGTGGGGATGGCCACGACTCCCGACTCCGCGCCCGGCCGCCGGGAGCGCAAGAAACACCAGACCCGGGCGGCGCTTGAGCAGGCAGCGCTCAATCTCTTCGCCGAGAAGGGCTACGAAAACACCACCGTCGAAGAGATCGCCGAGGCGGCGGATGTCGCGGTAAGGACCTTCTTCCGGTACTTCGCCTCCAAGCAGCACGTGCTCTTCGGCGACGTGGCCCACCAGCGGATCAACCACCTGCGGGCCGCGCTGGCCGCGAGCCCACCAGAGGAGAGCCCGCTCGAAGCCGTGGCCGGAGTGCTGGACGCCCTCGATTTCGATCTGGAGGAGCAGGAACAGATCGTTGTCCGGTTGCGGTTGATGGAACGCCAGCCGTCGCTGGTCCGGATGTACCTGGAGCTCAACGACGACCTGCGCCAGAGCGTCGTCGAATTCGTGGCCGACCGGACCGGACTGCACCCGACCGATACCTATCCCCTGCTGTTGGGTGCCGCCGCGACCGCGTCCTGGGACGTCGCGCTGCGCGCCCTGGCCGCCGGGTCCGGCACGTCAATGGCCGGTGTGCGGCGGGAGGCCTTCGCCGCATTAACCGCCGGCCTCCGCCCGACCGTCGGCGATAACCTCGCCGAATGAGCGCAGTCGAGCAACTGGGTGCCGAGAAGTACGTCCTTCTCACCACATTCCGCAAGGACGGCAGGGGGGTGCCCACTCCGGTGTGGGTGGCCCGCGAGGGCGGCGAACTGCTGGCCTGGTCGGCTTCTGACGCCGGCAAGGTGAAGCGGATCCGGCGCAGCGGCGAGGTGACCGTTGCGGCGTGCGACTTCCGGGGCCGCCCGCGCGGTTCGTCGGTGGCCGGCCACGCGACCATCGACGACCCGGATGCCACCAAGCGGGTTCGGCGGCTGCTCATGCGCAAGTACGGGCTCCTCGGCCGGCTCACCATCCTGGGCAGCCGGCTGCGCCGGGGAGAACGCGGAACGGTGGGCATCCGCATCAGGCTCGCCGGCTGAGCTCCCTGGCCCACCGGGGTCGCGGCACCGGCCTGAGCCAACAGATCAGGGGCGGAGGTCGTACGGGTGGACCGTACGACCTCCGCCCCTGATCGGGCCGGTCAGCGGGCTAGTCGCCCTGGCGCTGCTGAGGAATCTGCCCCTGGAGCAGGGCGCGAACCTCGGACTCCCGGTAGCGGCGGTGGCCGCCCAGCGTCCGGATCGCGCTGAGCTTGCCCGCCTTCGCCCACCGGGTCACGGTCTTCGGGTCGACACGGAACATCGACGCGACCTCGGCCGGTGTGAGCAGCGGCTCCGGTTCGTGCGTGCGGGATGCCATCGGTCAGTCCTCCACAGGTGCCTTGAGACATCGGCCGGGGTTCCCACCGGCCGAGGCGTTTCCCATCGTCCGGCTAGTCCCCGATGTCCGACATGGGCCGAACGGCCGAAGGTCCCTGGATGTACGGATGAACTATGCCCGATTTCTCGGGAGCGGGGAAATTTGCCCGGGGATATTCTGATTCTTTGCCCCTTCGCCATCCCGGACATTCCGGGCCCTACGGGCGACCATCCGCTAGTTACATCGCTCCAGCAACTGCACCTCTCGCCAGCGGGCGACGAGGCGCTCGTACGCGTCGGTCGCCGCCTCCGCGTCCCCCTTGGCCAGCCCGGCCAGCCCGGCCGCGACCAACGCCGGCGAGTCGTCCGCAGCAAGCACGTCGTCCGACAGGAGATCCACGAGGCCGCCGTAGTCGAGTTCGACCACCGAGCGCGGGTGGAACTCCTCCAGCCAGCGCGCGCCCTCCTCGACCGCCTCGGTGATGGGCGCGTCACCGACCGACTTGCGCAGCACCGACAGGCCACGCGACGCCCGCCGCCGGGCCTTGGAGATCTCCGTCCGGTAGCGCAGCGCCCGCGCACCCGGCCTGGTGATCAGCTCCCGTTCGCCCAGCTCAACGAAGACGAACCAGCGCAGCGGCACGCCCCAGGTCGCGGTCTGCTCGTGCACCCGGGGAACTCCCTGCTCCAGCACCCGGGCACCGCTGCGCCAGTCGTCGACCACCGCCTTGGCCTGACCGGCGAGGACCGCCGGCACGAACGCGTCGGCCAGCACGGCCGGCACGCCATCGCGAGCGCTCAACGCCGCTTCGGCCACCCGCACCCGCAGGTTCCACGGGCACACCAGAATCGTGTCGTCGGCCTCGAGGACGTACGCCTCGTCCGGCAGGTCGGGCAGCCGGGTCCAACCGGCCCCGAGGCCCTCGATGACCGCCGTACGCTGGCGGACCGGGCCCTCCATGGGCGCCACCGCACGACCCTCCCGCACATACCGTCGCCAGTAGAGTTGGCGTTTCCGGTCGAACGCGGTCAACGGCTCGTACACCCGCAGGTATGAAGCGAAGAGGGACGGCACGGCGCGATCCTCCCACGAAACAGAACGGGCCTGGCGTCAGGCTCGTCGATCGGGTCGAATGACGGGCGCGGGCGGCCGGGTAGGTTCGCCGCGAACTAGGCTTCGCATACCGGCACCACCCCCGCCGGAAATCCGCCGAGGTCAGCCCCCACGAGGGCCACCGACAACAGGAGCAGCCATGGGCGTATTCAGCACCGACGGTCTGGAGACCAACGGGCACGAACAGGTCGTCTACTGCCACGACAAGCAGAGTGGCCTGCGGGCCATCATCGGCATCTACTCGACCGCACTCGGCCCGGCGCTCGGCGGCACGCGGTTCTACCCGTACGCGTCCGAGGACGATGCCCTGCACGACGTGCTCGACCTGTCCCGCGGAATGGCGTACAAGAACGCACTGGCGGGCCTCGACCTCGGGGGCGGTAAGGCGATCATCTGGGGCGACCCGGAGCAGATCAAGACCGAGGCCCTCCTGCGGGCGTACGGCCGGTTCGTGGAGTCCCTGCACGGCCGCTACTACACCGCCTGCGATGTGGGCACCTACGTGGCGGACATGGACATCATCGCCCGGGAGACCCGCTACGTCACCGGCCGCAGCGTCGAACACGGCGGCGCGGGCGACTCGTCCATCCTCACCGCCTGGGGCGTGTTCCAGGGCATGCGCGCGGCCGCCGAACACGTCTGGGGCACGCCGAGCCTCGCCGGGCGGCGGGTGGGCGTCGCCGGCCTCGGCAAGGTCGGCAAGTACCTCACCGGCCACCTCATCGACGACGGCGCCTCGGTTGTCGCGACCGATGTGAACGACAAGGCGTTGGACTGGGCGCGGAAGACGTACCCCCAGATCGACCTCGCCGCGGACGCCGCCGCCCTGGTCGCCTCCGACATCGACGTCTACGCCCCCTGCGCCCTCGGCGGCGCGCTGAACGACGAGACCATCGCCGTCCTGCGGGCCAAGGTGGTGGCGGGGGCCGCCAACAACCAGCTCGCCCACCCGGGAGTCGAGAAGGTGCTGGCCGACCGGGGCGTGCTCTACGCGCCGGACTACGTGGTGAACGCCGGCGGGGTGATCCAGGTCGCGGACGAGATCGAGGGCTTCAACTTCGAACGCGCCAAGCTGCGCGCCACCCGGATCTACGACACCACCCGCGAGATCCTCTGCCTGGCGGACGCGGAAGGGGTGCCGCCGGCCGTGGCCGCCGACCGGCTCGCCGAGCGCCGGATGGCCGAGGTCGGCCGCCTTCGGACGATCTATCTCGGCTGAGGCGCTGACCTGGCTGGCCGGACCCCGGCGCCAAGCCGAGCCCCATCGGCGGGCGCGGAAGGGGGTGGTCCACGTCCGGACCGATTCCGTGAAACGGTCCTTACCGGTTAGGATTCGACCGACCCAGCCGCCCGCAGCAGATTGGCCCGGCGGCTGGGTGACCACCCGAGGTGTCGGAGACCGACATCCCCATGTACCGTAAGAGCCACGAGAGATGCTGACGTCATCGGGGCCCGCCTTCGGGCTGCCCCGAATTCTGTGCGAGGGGGTCGAGCCATGGGGCGCGGCCGTGCTAAGGCCAAGCAGACGAAGGTGGCCCGGGAGTTGAAGTACCACTCCCCGAACACCGACCTCGCCGCCTTGCAGCGAGAGCTCGCCGGCAGCGGCAAGTCAGACCACGACTTCGACGACGAGCACAACGAGTACGTCGACGAAGACGAGGACGACGCAGACGACGACCAGGACACCTGGACCCGTCGCACCCGCTGACCTCCGGTCACATTGAGCACGCGGCCTCGACCGCGTGCTCAGCCATGTCCGCGGCCCGTACGGGAGCCGGGGTCAGCGGGGCCGGTTGTTCCAGTTGTAGAACGTCGGGATGTTCTCGAAATGGTTCCAGGCGCACACCGCGCTGGAGTCGTCGCCGCCCGCCGCCTCCGCTCGGCGTCGGCGCGCCTCCTCGGCCTCGCGCAGGAGTGCGCTCAGACCCTGCCGGGCCGCGCGTACCCGCTCGCCGACCGGATCGGACCCCTCCGTCCCGGGGCGCTCAGGCCGCTGAAGGTTCATGGTCTCGGGCATGATCCAGCACTCCTTCCAGGAGCCGCATCTTGCTGTTCCGGCAGTGGTTCGTTTCGGTGGTGTCGAAACGGCCGTGCTCGAAGTAGCGGTTGGCGGCGTGCGCCCCGCCGCAGAAGCCGAAGTATGCGCAGGTGGAGCGGCAGGCTTCCACCCCGCGCAGGAACTCGTCCACCCACCGGCTGCCGGCGGCCGTCAAGATGATCTCCGAAAGCGGGGCGTTCAGCACGTTGCCGCTGGTGAAGTCGCCATACCGCGGGTCAGCGAAGCCGGCCAGCTCCGGGGACAGCAGTACGACCGATCCGTCGTACCCGACCGTCGGGATGGGGTCGAGTTGGCGCGGCAGGACCTGGTCGGCCGACCCATCGAGCACCGAGGCGGCGTACCGCAGGGACCACTCGATCTCGCGCAGGTGGATGCGCGGGTCCCGGCGCCATGCCGTGGTCAGTTCCGCCCAGAAGCCTCGTACCGCCTCGGCGGGGTGCGCGTTGTGCCGGGTGTTGACCCCCTCCTGTTCCTCGACGTTGATGCCCAGAACGTCGCAGCCCAGGTCGAGGAAGAACGCGTAGAGCTCACCGGCGAGTGCCGGCTCGGGCCGCGAGACGACGCACAGCGCCGAGAACGGAATGCCGTTGCGGCGTAGCGCCTCGACCCCGCGGATGATCCGGTCATAGGCCGGCCGGCCGCCCCGGCCCACCCGCTCGGCGTTGCGCGGCCGCGGGCCGTCGACGCTGACACTGACCCGCACCCGGTGGCGGGCGAAAAACTCGCACCAGGCGTCGTCGATCAGCGTCGCGTTCGTCTGCACATGATGCTCGACGTCCGGATCGAACGGCGCGAGCAGGGCCGCCAGGTGCTCCCGGCCGGCCGCGAGTGGCTCGCCGCCGTGCCACACCACCGAGAACCGGCGGTCCCGCGCCCACTCGTTGACCGGACCGGCCACCGCCGAGGCCACGGCTACCGGCATCCGGCGGTCGGCCGACCGCAACGGCAGATAGCAGTAGGAGCAGTCAAGGTTGCACAGCGTCGTCGGCTGCATCACCACGTACGTCGGGACCGGGGCGATGCCGTGCATCCCCGTGAACCGGATCGCCACACCGTCCCTCCTCGCCCGACATGAGCCTTCAGGCTAGGTGGCGATGACCCTTCGGGTGAACCCCCAATCAGCTATGCGAAGGATCACCACATCGTTCAGCCGCGGGTGTGCTGACCGATCATCTGCACCATCCCGGACCCCTCGATGATCTCGCCCGCCTGCCACGCCTCGATACCCCGCCCGGCCAGGAACGCCAGCGCGCGGTCCGTGTCCTCGGCCGACACGATCGCGAACATGCCAACGCCCATGTTGAAGGTCGACTCCATCTCGGCATCGTCGATGCGGCCCTTGGCCTGGATCAGATCGAAAATCGGCTGCGGCTTCCAGGTGGACCGGTTGACCACCGCGTCAACGTGCTCCGGCAGGATGCGGACGAGGTTGCCGGGAATGCCGCCACCGGTCACGTGGGCCAGCGCCCGCACCTCGCATTCGACGATCAGCTTCAGGCACTCCTGCGCGTAGATCTTGGTGGGGGTGAGCAGTTCCTCGCCGAGGGTCCGCTGCGGGCCGAAGTCCTCGACCACGGTGTCCAGCCGCATCCGCCCCGCCCCGAGGAGCACGTGCCGGACCAACGAGTAGCCGTTGGAGTGCAGACCGGAGGAGCGCATGGCGATGACGACGTCGCCCACCTCCACCCGGTCCCGGCCGAGGATCTCGCTCTCCTCGACCACGCCGACCCCGGTAGCCGAGATGTCGTACTCATCGGGTCGCAGCACCCCCGGGTGCTCGGCGGTCTCGCCGCCGAGCAGGGCGCAGCCGGCATAGCGGCACCCGTCAGCGATGCCGGCGCCGATCTCGGCGACCTTGTCCGGCACGACCTCGCCGCAGGCGATGTAGTCGAGCAGGAACAGCGGCTCCGCCCCACAGGCCACCAGGTCGTCCGCGACCATGGCCACGAGGTCGATACCGACGGTGTCGTGGATGTCGAGCTGCTGGGCGATCACCAGCTTCGTGCCCACCCCGTCGGTCGACGACGCGAGGATCGGATTGCGGTACTTCTGCACGTTGAGCCGGAAGAGGCCGGCAAAGCCGCCGACATCGCCGATCACCTCGGGGCGCAGTGTCCGGTGCACCTT
The DNA here is from genome assembly GCA_036384155.1 of Micromonosporaceae bacterium. Taxonomy (GTDB): domain Bacteria; phylum Actinomycetota; class Actinomycetes; order Mycobacteriales; family Micromonosporaceae; genus DASVMV01. The sequence goes on along the minus strand of DASVMV010000200.1, from coordinate 21,500 downwards.
CGACTTGAGCAGTTCCACCGCCCGCTCCCCCGCGTGGATGGATACACCGGCGTCCGCGTAGGTGACCGTGCGCCTGCGGCCAGAGCGGCCGGTGCCACCGGTCCACGGCTGGCGGTCACCGCCGGGGCCGGGCTTGCGGTTGGCTCCTCCAGCGCCGCTGCGTTCAGACACGTGCGTCACGTTCTACCCCTCGTGCTTCCTGCGGCTTCGCCGCGTCGACCTGTCGAGACCGCTCGACTCCTGCTGCGCACCGGCCGGCGGCCGGATCAGTCCGCTCACGGGCGCCGAAGGGCGTCGCCAGCTCCAGCGCCGGCGACCAGATAGGGGGCCGGGGATCCGCCGGCGCGCCCTCCGGCCACGCGACGGTCCACACCTTCCAGTACGTGCTTACCGATGAGGTTCTCGGCAGGCAAGTCAATCGGGTACTCGCCATCGAAACAGGCCCGGCACAGCCGGGACTTCGGCTGTTCCGTGGCGGCGATGAGTCCGTCCAACGAGACATAACCCAATGAGTCCGCGCCGATGGACCGGCGGATGCCCTCCGTGTCGAGTCCGTTGGCGAGCAGTTCGGCCCGGGTCGCGAAGTCGATGCCGTAGAAGCACGGCCAGGTCACCGGGGGGGACGAGATGCGTACGTGCACCTCCACCGCGCCGGCCTCCCGGAGCATGCGTACGATCGCCCGCTGGGTGTTGCCCCGGACGATCGAATCGTCGACCACCACCACGCGCTTGCCCCGCACGTTGTCGCGCAACGGGTTGAGCTTGAGGCGGATGCCCAGCTGCCGGAGGGTCTGCGAGGGCTGGATGAAGGTGCGTCCGACGTACGGGTTCTTCATCAGGCCGGCGCCGTACGTGATGCCGGACGCCTCGGCGTACCCGATCGCCGCCGGCGTGCCGGATTCGGGTACCGGGATGACCAGATCCGCCTCGGCAGGGTGCTCACCGGCGAGTCGGCGTCCGATCTGGACCCGCGCCGAATAGACATTGCGTCCGGCGATCGTGGTGTCGGGCCGGGCGATGTAGACGTACTCGAAGAGGCAGCCCTTGGGGTCGGGCGACGCGAACCGCGCCGAGCGCAACCCGTGCTCGTCGACCGCGAGCAGTTCACCCGGCTCGACCTCGCGGACCACGCTGGCCCCCACGATGTCGAGCGCGGCGGTCTCACTCGCCACGACCCACCCGTTCTCCAGGCGACCGAGAACGAGCGGCCGTACGCCTTGGGCGTCCCGGGCGGCGTAGAGCGCGCCCTCGTCCATGAAGACGAAGCTGAACGCGCCGCGCAGCGTGGGCAGGACCTCCAGCGCGGCGGCCTCGACCGACAGATCGGGGCGGCTGGCCAGCAGGCTCGTCACCAGGGCCGTGTCGGAGGTGGAGCCGTCGGAGCGCATGCCCCGCTCGGCCGCCTCGCGGGCGAGCGCGCTGGCGTTGACGAGGTTGCCGTTGTGTGCCAGGGCAATGGTGGTGCCGGCGGCGCTCGCCCTGATCGTGGGCTGAGCGTTCTCCCAGGTGGAGCCGCCGGTCGTGGAGTAGCGGGCGTGGCCGATGGCGACGTGGCCGCGCAGGCTCGCCAGGGTCGGCTCGTCGAACACCTGGGCCACCAGACCGAGGTCTTTGTAGACCACGACGCCCGACCCGTCGCCTACGGCGATCCCGGCCGCCTCCTGGCCCCGATGCTGCAGGGCGTACAGACCGAAGTACGTGAGCTTGGCCACTTCCTCGCCCGGCGCCCAGACGCCGAAGACGCCGCAGGCGTCCTGCGGTCCCGGCCGCTGGGGGTCGAGGTCCTGGTTCAGCCGGCCGTCGCCTCGGCGCACCTACCGCTCCCTCATGCTGGGCTGATGGGTAACTGGGGCCGGATGGGGTGCGGCATGCGCCGGCACCTTCACCGCGGCTCAGTGTACGCTCACACGCTGTCCGTAGCGGAGAGCGAGCACGGCCGGACAACCCGTAATGTCGCCCGTGCTCCTTACCCATTTTCCGGCAGGTACTGGGATATATCGGCACGACTCCCACTTGCCCGGACCCGTCCGGAAGCCAACGCCTCGCGCCATGTGACGCGCCCCGTGGCCAACCCGATCCAGGTGAGCGGATCGGTCTCCACCACGTTCGGCGGGGTGCCTCGGGTGTGCCTGGGGCCCACACCACACTGAACTGCACCGTAAGGTGGGACCCGCACCTCCACCGATCGTCCGGGAGCGCGCGCCGCCAGGTCGGCCAACAGCGCACGAACAGCGGCCCGAAGCGCTCCGGACTCGGGCTCCACGTCGGCGTCAAGCGCCGCCAGCACGGTCGCAACGGCGTCGGACTTATTGTGCGCAGGGGACACGACGGGACGATACGACCTCCCGCCGCCGCATTTCGTCCTGTCCCCTGGGTCGCGCTCAACCCGTCCGACAAGGCATAGTTCTCGGCGGTGTATTCATGCCTGGGCTGACACGGCGCAGGGACAGAGGGTCGGGATATGACCGGAAGGCGGTGGACGTGACAACACACCGACGAGCCTGGATGGGACGGGCCGGTGTGGTCGTGGCGCTGATCGTCGGCGCCTTCGTAGCCCTTCCCGCCTCGCCCGCAGCCGCTGACGCCCCTGACGTCCAGATCACTGGCCTGTCCTCCGGCACGCTCACCTCCGGGCAGCGAGCAACCCTCACGTTCCGGGTGACGAACAAAACCCCGAAGCTCCCGCCGATGAACAAGGACGCGGTCACCGTCCGGATCACCTCCTCGTTCGGCGAGTTGAGCTGTGCGGGGCAGTGCGACTTCACCGACGAGATCGACCGCGAGAGTTACAAGGAGTACTCCGCGACGCTGGTGGCCGGAACCGTGCCCCCTGGCGAGACCAGGGCGGGAAAGGTGCAGGTCCGGGCCCAGATCGGCACGGAGGCGGCGACGGCCGAACGGGACGTGACGGTCCGCGGACCCCAGCCCCAACTTCCGCCGACCGTCGCGGAGATCTCCGGCAAGGTCACCGACATGAGCACGGGGGAACCCGTCTCCGGGGCGATTGTCGCGATCGCCGACTCGGGCAACCACAAGTACGACGTCGTTACCGGCGAGGAGGGCCGCTTCAAGTTCACCGGTTCGGGCACGAAGCCGATCACGCCGGGCGCCATCCAGATCGGCGCGGCGAAGGAAGACGTCACGGTCACCAAGACGATCGACGTCGGAGCCGGCAAGCGGCTCACCGGCTACCGGCTCGTCCTCCGCCTCAGCACCGCGCCCTCCTCGTCCGCGGCCGCCACCGACGCCTTCCCCAGTGAACCGGCCCCGAGCGACGGTGCCGCGCTGACCGAGCCTGCGCAGGCCGCACCGGAGCCCGCGGCGAACGAGGACTCGGGGGGCTTCGGCTCGCTCGTGATGATCATCATCGGCGGGGTTCTGGTCGCCTTTGGTGTGGGCGCGATCGTCCTGCTCTGGCTGCGCCGCAAGAACGACAACGACGACGACCACCCCGTCGGCCCGGCCGGTCGACCGGTCCGGCCCGCGTACGCCGGTGCCGACGCTGCGACCCGACTCGGCGGTGCTGGCGTCGGCGCGCACGATCCGACGATGATGGCCCGGTCCGGGCTGGCCGACGCGCCGACGATGATGCACAGCGGCCCGTTGGTCGACGAGTTCCCGGATCCGTACGGTGCGCCCCTGCCGCCGCCCCAGCAGCCGACCTACCCGGGGCAGCCGGGCTGGGCGGACAACTACGGTCCCGGCGCGCCGACCCGGGCCGGTTACGGCGGCCCGGCGACTCCCTCATCCGGCGGCGGGTACGGCACGGGCCCGGTCTCCGGAGGTGGGTACGGCGCCGGGCCTACCTCAGGCGGCGGTTATGGCGCCCGCGAGCAGGCCGGCGCCCACGGCCAGGCCGGCCCGGGTCACCGGGGTGGCTACGGTGACCGATACGACGAGCCCACCGGTCACTACGGCAGCGGCGAGGGTCCGCCGTACGGCCGTCGCGGCTACGACGCAGGCCCGCCAGGCGAGCCGGGCGGCCGCCGCTACGCGCCGGAGTCCAGTTACGACCGGAATCCCGGCCGCGGTGATGACGGGTACGACGACCGCGGCGGATACGCCGGTGGTCACGAGGACCGCGGCGGGTACGGTGACCGCGGCGGGTACGACGGCGGGTACGACGATCGCGGCGGGTACGACGAGCCCGGCTATGACCGCGTGCCGGGTCAGCGCGACGCCGGCTACGCCGACCGTGGTTACGACCGGGGCTACCACGACGAGCCGGCCGGAGGCGGCCGGCGTGGCGGTCCGCCACCGTCCGGGCGGGGCGACCGCCGCTCGGTGGACTGGCTCGACGACTGATCGGGGCGCCGCGTCGGCGCGTCCCGGTCAGGCCGGAGCGAACACCCCGTTTCGCAGCACCGGCACCACCTCCGACACGGCAAGCTGCGTGGCTATCTCCACGTCGTGGGAGAAGCCGCGGCCACTCAGCTCGCGGGCCGAGACACAGCCCAGGACGGCGGCCCGCACGTCCCGCACGCTCGCGAGGGCGGCGAGAACTACCGCGGCCTCCACCGAGAGACCGGCGTCTGCACCGGACAGCGCGTCGAGAACGGCCGCAGCGCCCAACTGGTCCTCCACGCACGGCCGTAAGGTGCCATCCGGCCACCGCTCCCCGGACGCGATCACGCCGATCGGCGCCTGCCTGGTGCCGTATCCCTGCGCGAGGAGCCAGCGACCGGCGGCGGCGGCGTTGCGCAGGCAGGCGGCGACGACCGGCAGTCCGGTGGCGCTGGCCGCAGCGCAGATGGCGGAGCCGTTCGGCGACGGCAACACCAGGTCCGGCACGGCGGGCGCGGCGAGGAGCGCGGCCGGTGACAGCGACCAGGGCTGATCCCGCGTCATCGCGCCGCGGCTCACCGCCGTGACGGCGCCGACCCGCATCGCATAGTCGGCCGCTTGGGCGTCCCAGGGGAAGGGATGCACCCGCATGCCGCGGCCGACCGCCACCTCAACCGCAGTCGTGAACGACAGCACGTCGACCACGACCAGCGCCGAGCAGAAGCGACCGAGCTCCGCGGCCCCGGATATCCCCCAGTCGAACCGCACTCCCGCGCCGGGCTGGGCGTACGGCGGCTCGGCCACCGTCAGCCCTCGCCGACGTCCTCGGCGGAGTTGTCCGGTGCGGCGGGCGCGCCACCGGGGCCGCCGAAGAGCCGGGGCATGGTCGAGGTGTGGGCAGCACGTAGCTCGTCGAGGCCCACACTGAAGTGCCTGCGGATATCCAGGGAACCGCTGGAGCGGTCGGTGACCCCGATGACCGCCCACGGGAAACCGTGCTCACGGCAGAGCGCGGCCATGGCCTTCTCCTGTCCGCGCGGCACGGACACCAGGGCGCGGGCGGTGGACTCGCTGAAGAGCCAGACGAACGGCAGGGTGTCGGCGGCGAACTCGTCCGGCACGACGATCCGAGCGCCGACGCCGTACCGGAGGCACGATTCGACCAGCGCCTGGGCGAGCCCTCCGTCGGAAAGGTCGTGCGCGGAGCGCAGGTGACCGACCCGCGCGGCCTCGGCGATCAGTTCGGCCAGCGCCTGCTCGGCGGCGAGGTCGACGCGCGGTGGGCTGCCGCCGAGATGCCGGTGCGTGACCCAGGCCCATTCCGAGCCAGACAGCTCGGCCCGGGTCGCACCGAGCAGGAAGATCGGGTCGCCGTCCGGATTGGTCGGCGGGGTGAATCCCATCGGCACCCGACCGGCGACGTCGTCCAGCACGCCGAGGACGCCGACCACCGGCGTCGGGTTGATGGCCGCGCCTCCGGTCTGGTTGTAGAAGCTGACGTTGCCGCCGGTCACCGGAATGCCCAGTTCGGCGCAGCCGTCGGCAAGACCGCGTACGGCCTCGGCGAACTGCCACATCACGCCGGGATCCTCGGGTGAGCCGAAGTTGAGGCAGTCGGTCACCGCCACTGGCCGGGCGCCGGTCACCGCCACGTTGCGGTAGGACTCGGCCAGCGCCAGCTTGGCTCCGTGGTACGGATCGAGGCGGGTGTACCGGCCGTTACCGTCGACCGAAAGGGCGACGCCGAGCCCGGTCTGCTCGTCGATGCGGACGACTCCGGCGTCTTCCGGCTGGGCCAGCACGGTGTTGCCGAGGACGTATCGGTCGTACTGTTCGGTGACCCAGGTCTTGTCACAGAGGTTCGGTGAGGCGACCATGCGCAGCAGCGTCTCGCGCAGTTGCTCGGGCGTCGCGGGCCGGGGGAGGGTCTCGGCGCGGTCGGCCTGCAACAGGATCAGGTCGCCCGGCTCACGCATCGGCCGGGCGTAGACGGGAGCCTCGTCGACCAGCGATGTCGGCGGCACGTCGACGACGGCTTGGTCGTGCCAGGTGATGTGCAGCCGGCCGCCGCCCTGGTCGGCCGCGAGCACCTCACCGATCGCGGTGGCCGCCACACCCCACCGGTCGGCCGTCTTGAGCACTGCGTCGAGCTTGTCCGGCGCGACGATCAGCAGCATCCGCTCCTGCGACTCGCTGGCCAGGATCTCCTGCGGGGTCATCGACGGTTCGCGCAGCGGCACCCGCTCCAACCAGACCCGCATCCCGGTGCCGGCGGCGGCCGCGGTCTCGGTGAGCGCACAGGTGAGGCCGGCGCCGCCCAGGTCTTGGATCCCGACGACCAGTCCGGCGTCGTACAGCTCGAGGCAGGCCTCGATCAGCAGCTTCTCGACGAACGGGTCGCCCACCTGGACCGACGGGCGGCGCTGCTCGCTGGCGTCGTCGAAGGTGGCGCTGGCCAGGACCGACACTCCGCCGATGCCGTCGCGACCGGTCTTGGCCCCGAGCAGGACAACGACGTTGCCCGGCCCAGTCGCCGCCTTGTTCTGCAGCCGGTCGACCGGCAGCACGCCGAGGCAGAGTGCGTTGACCAGTGGATTGCCCTGGTAGCACGGGTCGAAGACGACCTCGCCACCGATGTTGGGCAGCCCGAGGCAGTTGCCGTACCCGCCGATGCCGGCGACCACGCCGGGCAGGACGCGGGCCGTGTCCTCGTGGTCGGCGGCGCCGAACCGCAGCGGGTCCATGACCGCTACCGGACGGGCGCCCATGGCCAGGATGTCGCGGACGATGCCACCGACCCCGGTGGCCGCGCCCTGGTACGGCTCGACGAAACTCGGGTGGTTGTGCGACTCGACCTTGAAGGTGACCGCGAGCCGGTCGGACACCCGCACGACACCGGCGTTCTCGCCGATGCCGGCCAGCAGCCGGTCGCTCGGGGGCGCCTTCTCGCCGAACTGGCGCAGGTGGACCTTGCTCGACTTGTAGGAGCAGTGCTCACTCCACATGATCGAGTACATGGCCAGCTCGGACTGGGTGGGCCGGCGGCCGAGGATGTCCCGGATCCGGTCGTACTCGTCGTCGCGGAGGCCGAGTTCGGCGTACGGCTGGCGCTCCTGCGGGGTCACCTTCGCTCGGTCGACCGTGTCGACGCCGGTCCGGTCGGCCGGCATGGCCGCTGACCCGGTGGCACCGGCTGCGGGTACGGCGTCGGGCTCGCTGATCACGCGGGAACCCCGGCCAGGTTCCTGACGACCGACCCGAAGAACCCGAGGCCGTCGAGCGACGGCCCGGTCAGCGCCTCGACGGCGTGCTCGGGATGCGGCATGATCCCCACCACGTTGCCCGCTTCGTTCGAGATCGCCGCGATGTCGTGCAACGACCCGTTGGGGTTGCTACCGACGTACCGGGCCACGATCCGTCCGTTGGCTTCGAGCTCGTCCAGCGTGCGCGGGTCGGCGACGTACCGGCCCTCGCCGTTCTTGACCGGGATCAGCGCCTCCTGGCCCGGTGTGAACGCATTGGTCCACGCGGTGCCCGCCGACTCGATCCGCAGCCACTGGTCCCGATTGCGGAAATGCAGATGCTCGTTGCGGGTCAGGGCACCGGGCAGCAGGTGGGCCTCGCAGAGGATCTGGAAGCCGTTGCAGATTCCCAGTACCGGCATTCCCCGCTCGGCGGCGTCCACGACGGTCTGCATCACCGGGGCGAAGCGGGCGATCGCCCCGCACCGCAGGTAGTCGCCGTACGAGAAGCCGCCGGGCAGCACGATCGCCTCGGCGCCATGCAGGTGCGGGTCGTCGTGCCACAGTCGGACGGCCTCGCCACCCGCGATCCGGATCGCCCGCGCGGCATCGCCGTCGTCGAGGGACCCGGGAAAGGTCACGACACCTACCCGCGCGCTCACGGCCAGACGCCTTCCCGGTCGGCAGGGCCGGCGAGGCCGACGGTGAAGTCTTCGATCACCGGGTTGGCCAGCAGCTTGTGGGCGATCTCCCGGGCCCGCTCCAGGTCCGGCTCGCCGGTGAACTCGATCTCGATCCGCCGTCCGATCCGCACCGAGGAGACGCCGTCGATGCCCAGTCGCGGCAATGCGTTGGCCACCGCCTGGCCCTGAGGATCGAGGATCTCTGGCTTGAGCATGACGTCGACGACGACGCGAGCCACGTGGCCACTCCTGACTGATTACGGTGAGGGAGCGGGGCCAGCCTACCCGGTAGATAGATGGATCGACGCATCGCCCGGATGGCCCCTGCCCAGGTCAGCTGAGCGCGGTGAGCGCGGTGACCACCGCGAGAACGCCACAGACCGCGGAGCCCAGGTAGCGCACGACGGACAGCCGGACCCGCCGCAGCAGCCACCGGCCGAGCAGTACGGCGCCGCCGGAGACGGTGGACAGGGCCAGCCACGCCCCGAAGAAGACCGGCACGGCCGGTCGGCCGCTCGCGACCAGACCGGCGGTCAGCAGCTGGGACAGGTCGGCCCATTCGGCCGTGAAGAGGACGACGAAACTCGCGCCGGCCGCGCGCCAGCCGCGCTTGCCCAGGACGATCTTGCCGGCGTACCCCCGCTCCCGCTCCGCCTCCTCGACGTCGGCCTGCCGGGCCCCGCGTAGCAGCACGACCGCGCCGACTGCGAACAGGCCCGAGGCCACCAGCGCGATCGGCCGGTGGGGTAGCTGGGCCAGCAGGGTGCCGGCCGCCACCGCGATGAAACATTGCACGCCGAAGGCGGCGACGACGCCCAGCCAGACCGGCAGCGCGGGATATCTCGTGCTGAGCACGAGCGTCGCCACGAAGGTCTTGTCCGGCAGCTCGACCGGCAGGATCAGGGCGAACGCGGTGAGCGCCACCAGAACGTGCTCCATCGGATCCTTTCCCCCGGACCGGAGCGGAGGCGCCCGCCACTCGGCCAGACTCTACCGGGAGGGCTGACCCCGGGCGCTGGAACGCGGTCAGCGTTCGGCGACCGCGGTTGCGACCGAGGTGGACCCGAACGTCCCCGGCGTCCCCGCGCGGGCGGTTTTGCAGCATGGGGGCATGTGAACAGACTTCGCAATCGACGCGTAGCGGCTCTGCCAGGATCGTCGAGTGCTGGTCGTGACGACGGACGTCCTACCCGGTTACGAGATCCGCGCAGTGCTCGGGGCCGTCGTTTCGTCCATCGCCCGGACCCGTAACCCGTACCGCGAAGGGGTGAAGAACCTCCGCGGCGGCAACTACGACCCGAGAGCCCCGGAGAACCTGACCCGGTGGCGTACGGACGCCGTCGCCCGGCTCGGCGAGGAGGCGCAGCGGCTCGGCGCCAACGCCGTCATCGGCATGCAGTTCGAGCACCGCGAGGTGGGCACCATGTGGATGGAGGTGTGCGCGTACGGCACGGCGGTCATCGCCACGCGGTGCCTGCCCGACCCGGCCACCATCGCGCCGCCCCCCCAGCCAGAAGTGGCCGAGGCGCCGAGCAAAGTTCCCGAGTCCGCCAGCGCGCCTCAGCTGTCCACGGCTCTGGAAACCCCCACCCCGGAAGAGCCGCCGTAACCGCTGCGGACAGCCAACTCGGGTCAGAGAATCGGCGCCGGGACATACGCCGCGGCCGCCGGGTGGGCCGCGACTACCGCGCCGACCCGATCGACGACGGCCCGTACCTGGTCGGCCGCCGCGCCGGTGAACGCTGCCGGGTCCGCGACGAGCGCGTCGATCTCGGCCCGGCTGAGGCCGAGCCGCCCGTCCGCGGCGAGCCGGTCGTAGAGGTCGTTGTCGGGAACGCCCTTCTCCCGCATGGCCAGGGCCACGGCGATCGCATGTACCTTGATCGCCTCATGCGCCGTCTCCCGGCCAACCCCCTTGCGCACCGCCGCGACCAGTACCTTGGTCGTGGCCAGGAACGGGAGGTACCGGTCCAGCTCCCGGGCGATCACCGCGGGGTACGCCCCGAACTCGTCGAGCACGGTCAGGAAGGTCTGGAAGAGGCCGTCGGTGGCGAAGAACGCGTCCGGCAGCGCCACCCGCCGCACCACCGAACAGGAGACGTCGCCCTCGTTCCACTGGTCGCCGGCGAGCTCGCCGACCATCGACAGGTAGCCGCGGATGATCACGGCCAAGCCGTTGATCCGTTCGCTGGACCGGGTGTTCATCTTGTGCGGCATCGCGCTGGAGCCAACCTGGCCCGGCCGGAACCCCTCGGTGGCGAGCTCGTGACCGACCATCAGCCGGATCGTGGTGGCCAGGGAGGACGGTGCCGCCGCGGCCTGCGCGAGGGCGGCGACCACGTCGAAGTCGAGGGAACGGGGGTAGACCTGGCCCACGCTGTCGAGCACCCGCCGGAACCCGAGATGTCCGGCCACCCGCCGTTCCAGTTCGGCCAGCCGCCCGGAATCTCCTTCGAGGAGGTCGAGCTGGTCGGCAGCCGTGCCGATCGGGCCCTTGATGCCGCGCAGCGGGTAGCGGCCGATCAGGTCGTCGAGCCGCTCGTACGCCAACAGCAGCTCCTCGGCCGCCGATGCGAACCGCTTGCCCAGCGTGGTCGCCTGGGCCGGGACGTTGTGCGAGCGGCCCGCCAGCACCAGGTCGGCGTGTTCGACCGCGAGCCGGGCCAGCCGGGCCAGCGCCGCGACCATCCGGTCCCGGATCAGCTCCAGCGAGGCCCGGATCTGCAACTGCTCGACGTTCTCGGTCAGGTCACGCGAGGTCATGCCCTTGTGGACGTGCTCGTGCCCGGCCAGCGCGTTGAACTCGTCGATCCGGGCCTTCACGTCGTGCCGGGTGACCCGCTCCCGGGCGGCGATCGACTCGAGGTCGACCCGGTCGACCGCCGCCTCGTACGCCTCGATAACGCGGTCGGGCACCGCGACGCCGAGGTCGCGCTGGGCCCGCAGGACCGTCAGCCACAGCCGGCGCTCCATTCGGATCTTCTCCTCCGGCGACCAGAGCGCCGTCATCTCCGGCGAGGCGTAGCGGGCGGCGAGGACGTTCGGGATGCTCGTCACGTACCGCATTCTCCCGCACGCGCCGCCAAGGTCAGGACGCGGTCGCCGCCGGGACCGAGGGCGCGCCGGTCAGGCCGGCCGGGTCGGTCGGGCCGGCGAGGCCGGCCGGGTCGGTCGGGCCGGCCTCGCCGGTTCCGGCCGAGGCGTCGGTTCCGGCTGGGGCGTTGGCCAGGTGCCGGACGTCCCGGCTGGTCAGCATGCCGAGCACGGATGCCGCCACCAGCGCCGCGAGGATCAGCAGCGTGTCGCGGGTGCCGATCACCGCGGCGATCGGCCCGACCGCCACCTGGCCGAGCGGAATGGCGACAAACGACCCCAACATGTCGTACGAGTAGACCCGGGCCAGCTTGTCGGACGGGATGTGCTGGGCTATCGACGTCTCCCAGGCCACCGCGAACTGCTCGACGGCGATACCCACCGCCACCCCCGCCGTGATCAGGACCACGAGGGTCGGCGCCAGGGCCAGCCCGAGGAGCAGGAGCGTCTCGGCGAACATGCAGGCCACGCCGAGCAGCAGCAGCCGGCGTACCCGGATCCGCAGGGCGATCAACCCACCGAGCACCATCCCGGCGGTCTCGGACGCCAACACCACACCCCAGGCGCTACGGCCGATCGTCTCGTCCGCGATGGCCGGGCCCAGCACGGTGACCCCGCCGGCGAGCGCCGCGTTCAGCAGCATGAACCCGAGCACCACGGCCCAGACCCAGGTCCGGGCAGTGAACTCGGTCCAGCCCTCCCGCAGGTCGGCGAAGATGCCGGTACGGGGGGCCGACTTCGGCCGCGGCAGCGGGACCCGGACTCCGGTGAAGGCCAGCGCCGCGAGGGCGAAGGTGAGCGCATCGACGGCCAAACCCCAGCCCGGTCCGACGGCGGCTACCAGGACGCCACCGAGTGCCGCGCCACCAATCATGCCGCCGTTCATGCCGAGCCGGATGATCGCGTTGGCCGGCTGGATCAGCTCCGGTGGCACGGTCTGCGGCGTCGCTGCGGCGGAGGCCGGTTGGGCCAGCGCGCTCACGATGCCGTTGGCCGCGCCGAGGGCCAGCAGCAGCGGGATCGTGGCCGTACCGGTGAGCACCAGAGCGGCCACCGCCCCCTGGGTCAGCGCGCCGAGCACGTTGGAGCCGACCAGCACGACCCGACGCGGGATCCGGTCGGCCAGCACCCCGCCGAAGAGCACAAACAGCACGTTCATCAGCGAGCGGACGCCGACCACCAGACCCAGGTCGCGCACCGATCCGGTCAGATCGAGTACGGCGAAGGCCAGCGCGATCGGGGCGACGGCGTTGCCGAGCATGTTCACCAGCCGGCCGACGGCGAGGTAACGGAACGGCGAATGCCGCAACGGAGCGAACATCAGTCCTCCATCCGGAAGAGGGCGAGGGTGGCGCTCACCCGAACGGTGCCGGGCGAGCGTGGCGGCTGGGCCGAGCGGTGCAGGCGGTCGGTGGCGGCGGCGACGGCGTCCCGGATCTCCCGCCAGTCGTCGGGATCGACCCAGAACTCGGCGTCGGCGAGGAAGTTGCCGGGACCGCGGAGCAGCTGACTGGAGCGGCGCCGCAGTTCGGTCGCGAGGGCCGCGTAGATCATGCGGGGATCGAGCGTCGCTGCGTCGGGGGTCGCCGCCGGGTCGGCGTCCGGCGGGGTCGGCGGTCGATCCAGGTCACGGGTGACGTCGTACCGGTATCGCTTGGCGACGCCGCCGCGGATCCGCTCCTCGCCGGCGATGTCGAGGACGCCGGTCGCGTGGAGTTGGCGCAGGTGGTAGCTCGCGTTGGCGTGGGTGAGCTTCAGCTCGCGGGCCACCTCAGCGGCGGTCATCGGCGTGGCGGTCAGCAGCGACAGGATGCGCAGCCGGACCGGATGGGCCAGCGCCCGCAGATCCGCTGTGCTGTACCGGCGGGTCGTCGGCGCGGGCTCCGACCCCCTCTCTCCCAAAGACATGTTGGGGAGTCTGCCAGCACCCCCCAGCGACTGTCAAACATTTATTGGGGGGTGCAGAGCTCGTGGGCCGCCGCGGGCGGAGGCGAGGCCGGATATACTGACGAAGCAGTTCGTATATAGGAGGCACCCGTGACGAAGATCCTGGTGGACGTCGACGAGACCGCCCTGGCCGAGGCTGCGGAGGCGTTCGGCACCAAAACCAAGAAGGACACCGTCAACGCGGCACTCCGTGAGGGCGCGGCCCGACTGCGTCGGGCTCGCGCCCTCGCCGAACTGGGCGCCCGTGGTGAGGCCGGCGACTTCGACGAGCTCCTTGAGAAGAGCACCTACCGCCCGTGAACCTGGCCGACTACCTGATCGATACGAGCGCACTCGTCCGACTGCTGCGCGAATCAAGCATTCGGGCGCGATGGGAGCAGGCGGTCGCGGCTGGTCTGGTCGCATTATGCCCCCTGACCGAACTGGAGTTCCTCTATTCGGCACGCTCAGCGGCCGATCGCAGGTGGCTGCAAACACGGCTCCGAGATGCATATATATGGATGGAGATGCCCGATCGCATCTACCGACGCGCGGCAGAGGTGCAAGCGGAGTTGACGGCGCAAGGCACGCACCGATCGGCGGGGCCGGTCGACCTGCTCGTCGCCGCCACAGCAGAGGCGCATCAGCTCACGTTGCTGCATTACGACCGCGACTTCGACCAGATAGCGCGGGTCACCGGACAGCCGATGCGATGGCTGGCCGCCCCGGGTGTCATCAAGTAGTGCAGGTCAGCGTTCGAGAATGGCGGTGACGCCCTGACCGCCAGCGGCGCAGATCGAGATCAGGCCGCGGCCGGACCCCTTCTCGGCGAGCAGCTTGGCCAGTGTGGCGACGATGCGGCCGCCGGTCGCCGCGAACGGGTGGCCGGCCGCCAGCGACGAGCCGGTGACGTTGAGCTTCGCGCGGTCGATCGGCCCGAGCGCCGCGTCCAGGCCCAGCTTCTCCTTGCAGAAGTCGACCGACTCCCAGGCCGCCAGCGTGGCCAGCACCTGACTGGCAAACGCCTCGTGCATCTCGTAGAAGTCGAAGTCCTGCAGGGTGAGCCCGGCGCGGGCCAGCATCCGCGGCACGGCGTACGCGGGAGCCATCAGCAGTCCCTCGCCGCCGTGGACGAAGTCGACGGCCGCCACCTCGGAGAACGTGAACCGGGCCAGCATCGGCAGGCGGTGCGCCGCCGCCCATTCCTCCGACGCGAGCAGCACGGTCGACGCGCCGTCGGTCAGCGGCGAAGAGTTGCCCGCCGTCATGGTGGCCGTGCCGGCATTCGGGCCGCGTACGCCGAAGACCGGCTTCAGGGCCGCCAGCTTCTCCAGGGTGGTGTCCGGCCGCAGGTTCTGGTCCCGGGTCAGCCCCAGGTACGGCGTCATGAGTTCGTCGAAGAAGCCGCGGTCGTACGCGGCGGTCAGCCGGTGGTGTGACGCGAGGGCCAGTTCGTCCTGCGCCCGCCGCCCGATGCCCCACTGCGCGGCCGTGATCGCGGCGTGCTCCCCCATCGAGAGGCCGGTACGCGGTTCGGCGTTGCGCGGCACCTCCGGCCGGAAGGCGTGGGCCGGGCGCAACCCGGTGGCGGCCCGGATCCGGCCACGAAGCGTACGGGCCGAGTTGACCTGCAGGAGTGCCCGGCGCATGTCCTCGTTCACCGCCAGCGGCACGTCCGACGTGGTGTCGACACCACCGGCGATGCCGACCTCGATCTGCCCGAGAGCGATCTTGTTGGCGACCAGGATCGCGGCTTCCAGGCCGGTGCCGCAGGCCTGCTGGAGGTCGTACGCCGGGGTATGCGGGTCCAGGCGCGACCCGAGCACCACCTCGCGGGTCAGGTTGAAGTCCCGGGCGTGTTTGAGCACCGCACCGCCGGCCATCTCGCCCAGCCGCTCGCCGGCGAGACCGAACCGGGCGACCAGCCCGTCGAGCGCCGCGGCAAGCATGTCCTGGTTGGACGCTCGGGCATAGGGGCCGTTGGACCGGGCGAACGGGATCCGGTTTCCGCCGAGGACCGCTACTCGTCGGATGGTCGACACGATCCAGCCTCCTCGATTCCGGGCTTGCGCCTAACCTACTCGCCAGTAGGCTACGCCTATGACGGACAGGTACGCGAGCTTCGCCCACTCCGGTCCGGGCCGCACCCTGGTCAGGCGCCTCGGCCTGCCGGAACCGCCGCGGCTGCGGCGCCACCGGCCCGGCGACCCGCTCGTCCCCGGGCCCGTGCTGCTGGACGCGGCACCCGGCGGCCGGTTGCGGGACCCGCTCGCCAAGCTGCTGACCGGCGCCGGCGTCGAACTGCGGGACCCGGCCGAGGCCGGGCCGAACCCGGTCACCGGCGGCCCTCGGCTCAACGCGGCTCTGGTCTACGACGCCACCGGCATCGCCGACTCCATCGGCCTGCGCGCGTTGTACGACTTCTTCCACCCGCTGGCTCGGTCGCTCTACCCGTGCGGCCGGGTCATCGTGTTCGGCACCCCGCCCGAGGTGTGCGGGTCGCCCCGGGAGGCGATCGCCCAGCGCGCCCTGGAGGGCTTTGCCCGCAGCGTGGGTAAGGAGTTCGGCCGGGGCACGACCGCCCAACTCGTCTACGTCACGCCGGCCGACGATCTGGCGCAACTCGCGACGGTGGAGTCCACCCTGCGCTTCCTCCTCTCCGGCCGCTCGGCGTACGTCTCCGGCCAGGTCATCCGGATCGCCGCCGGGCGGCCCGCCGTTCCGGCCGACTGGGATCGGCCCCTCGACGGTCAGGTCGCCCTGGTCACCGGCGCGGCCCGGGGCATCGGTGCGGACATCGCCCGGGTGCTGACCCGCGACGGGGCGCACGTGGTCGCGCTCGACGTACCGGCCGCCGGCGACACGCTGAGCGCGGTCGCCAACGAGATCCGGGGTTCGGCGGTGCAGCTCGACCTGACCGACGCCAACGCGCCGGCACGGCTGGCCGACCACGTCGCCACCCGGCACGGTCACCTCGACATCGTCGTTCACAACGCCGGCATCACCCGGGACAAGACGCTCGGCCGGATGGACGCCGCCCGCTGGGACGCGGTTGTGGCGGTCAACCTCACCAGCGTCGAGCGGATCAACGACGTACTCCTCGAGCGCGGCCTCGTGCCCGACGGTGGCCGGCTGGTCGGCGTGTCGTCGCTCGCCGGGATAGCGGGCAACCGGGGGCAGACGAACTACACCACCGCCAAGGCGGGCGTGATCGGGCTGGTGCAGGCGATGGCGCCGCTGCTGGCGCCCCGCGGCATCACCGTCAACGCCGTGGCGCCGGGCTTCATCGAGACCCGGCTGACCGCGCAGATACCGCTGATGTTGCGCGAGGCGGGCCGCCGGATGAACAGCATGGCGCAGGGCGGACTTCCCGTTGACGTCGCCGAAACCATCTCCTGGCTCGCGTCGCCGGCCTCCGGTGCCATCACCGGCAATGTGGTCCGGGTCTGCGGCCAGAGCCTGCTGGGAGCGTAGATGTCCACTGTGGAGCTACCCGGTATGCCGGCGCCAGGACCGCTCTACCGCCGGGCGGCGCTGACCCTCGTGCCCGGCATCGGCGCCGCCCGGCGGGGCACGACGCTGCCGGACGTCGAGCTTGCCGTACGGGCGGTGCCGGTCGACCGCGACCGCCTCGCCGACTACGACCAGGTGTGCGGGTTCCGGCTCAGCGATGTCCTTCCGGCCACGTTCCCGCACGTGATGGGCTTTCCGTTGGCGCTGCGGCTGATGACCGCACCGGACTTCCCCATCGCGCTGGCCGGCATCGTCCACATTGCCAACCGGATCGTCATGCGCCGGCCCATCTTCGCCGGCGAGGTTCTCGACTTCGCGGTACGGGCGGCTGACCTGCGCCCGCATGCCCGCGGCCGGCAACTCGACATCGTGCTGACCGCTTCGGTCGAGGGCGTGGAGGTGTGGCGCGGCGTCTCCACGTACCTGAGCAGGGAGCGTACGACAGCACCTGCGGCACGGGCCGAACGGGCGGCATCGGCGGCGCCCACGCCCGCTGGGCCGGCAGCACCCGCCGCGCCGGCCGGATCGGTGGCCTCGAACTGGTGGCGGGTCGAGCCACGGGTGGGCACCGACTACGCCCGGGTCTCCGGCGACCACAACCCGATCCACACCTCGCGGCTGGGCGCCCGGCTGTTCGGCTTCCGGCACCCGATCGCGCACGGGATGTGGAGCAAGGCCCGCTGCCTGGCCGCCCTCGACGGCCGGCTGCCCGAGGCGTACACCGTGGACGTGGCCTTCAAGGCGGCCCTGCCGCTACCGTCCACTGTGGCCTTCACCGCCGTCCCGGGATGGACCTTCGCGTTGCACAGCGCCGCCGGCAAGCCTCACCTGACCGGCACGGTCGGCTAAATTCCAGTCCCGCTCGCGGTCACGGCTGCAACCTCAGGGCGTGGTGCGGTCAAGCGGCGGGTCACGCCGCGCCGGCGGCCCGCGCGCTGTCCCCCGACCAGGGCCGCCACACTTCCCCGCGGAGCAGTTGGCCGGCGCCGAGCCATGCGACGTTCATCATCCGGGTAGCCGTCTTCGCCGGGTCCTCGTCCGGGTGGTCAGCCAGCCAGTCGGCGAGCGACTCGGTCGCGCCGACCAGGGCGTATGCGAAGGCCTCGAGGTCCTTCTCCCGGATCTCCCGACCCTGCGCCCGCACGGCCCGGCCTAGCAGGCCCGAGATCACCTCGACCATCCGGGAGCGGATGGCGCCAAGTTCGCCGGCGAAGGGCTGCTGGCCACGGGCCTGCCGGTAGAGCACCGCCCAGCCGTCACGGTGCGCGCCGACGAAGCCGAAGAACGCCCGCAGCCCTCGCCACAACTGCTCGTCGGGCGGAAGGCCGGGTTCGACCACCGCCACGATGGCCTCCATCATTCGCGTACCCTCGCGGCGCACGCATTCGATGAAGAGTGCCTCCTTGGAGCCCAGGTAGGCGTACACCATCGGTTTGGAGATGCCGGCGTCCTCGGCGATCTCGTCCATGCTCGCGGCGTGGAAGCCGCGGCGGGAGAACACCTTGACCGCGGCGTCGAGCATCTGCTGCTCGCGTACCGCGCGCGGCAGTCGCTTGAAGGTCGGCCTCGCAGCCATCTTGCGAGCATACCTACTCGCCCGTAACGTTACGCGCGAGTAGCTTCGTCGTCGAAAGGTGCGCCACGCCATGACCGAGTTCGACCCGGCCGCATTCGCCTCGGTGGACCCGAAAGGGTTCGCCCAACTCGTGAAGTCCACGCCGGACGCCAAGATCGCCGAGGCGATGCAGGGCGACCAGCGCGGCAAGATCCTGGGCGAGGTCTTCGGACGGATGCCGTCGCTCTTCCGCGCCGACCGGGCGGGCTCGACCAACGCGGTCATCCACTGGAACATCACCGGCCGGCCCGATGGCGGAACCGACACGTACGAGGTCGTGATCGAAAACGGCATTTGCACGGTGCCCCCGAAGCCGGAACGCGACCCGAAGCTGTCGCTGACGATGGGGCCGGTCGAATTTCTCAAGATCGTGTCGGGTAACGCGAACCCGGTCATGATGTTCATGTCCGGCAAGCTCAAGGCCAAGGGCGACCTGGGCCTGGCCGCCAACATCGCCAACCTGTTCAACATTCCGAAAGCCTGACGTGGCCGAGTTCTCGCTCGACCTGAACGAGGACCAGCGGGATCTGCGCGACTGGGTGCACGGCTTCGCGCGAGATGTCGTGCGCCCGGTCGCCGCCGAATGGGACGCCCGGGAAAAGACGCCCTGGCCGGTGATCCAGGAGGCGGCCAAGGTCGGGCTCTACGGCTTCGAGTTCCTGGCCACCTGTTGGGCCGACCCGAGCGGGCTCTCGCTGCCGATCGCCAACGAGGAACTCTTCTGGGGTGACGCCGGCATCGGCCTGTCGATCTTCGGTACCTCGCTCGCGGTGGCCGCCATCTACGGTTCAGGCACCCCGGACCAGCTCGTCGAGTGGGTGCCGCAGTGTTTCGGCTCGCCCGAGGAGCCCGCCGTCGCGGCCTTCTGCAGCACCGAGCCGGAGGCCGGCTCCGATGTCGGCGCGATGCGCACCCGCGCCGTTTACGACGAGGCCGCCGACGAGTGGGTCCTGAATGGACAGAAGGCGTACGCCACGAACGGCGGGATAGCCGCGGTACACGTCGTGACCGCCTCGGTCGATCCCACGCTGGGCACCCGGGGCCAGGCCGCGTTCGTCGTACCGCCGGGCACCGCGGGCCTGAGCGCGACTCGGAAACTGCGCAAGCTCGGCCTGCGGGCCTCGCACACCGCCGACGTGTTCCTGGACGACGTACGGGTGCCCGGGCGCTGCCTGCTCGGCGGGCGGGACGCGCTGCGGGAGCGGCTCGACCGGGCCCGGGCGGGCCAGCGCGCGGCCGGGCAGGCGGCGATGCGGACCTTCGAGCTGACCCGGCCCACGGTCGGGGCGCAGGCCATCGGCGTGGCGCGCGCCGCGTACGAGTACGCCCTGGACTACGCCAAGCAGCGGGTCCAGTTCGGCCGGCCGATCGTCGAGAACCAGGCGGTGGCGTTCGCGCTGGCCGACATGCGGATGGAGATCGACGCGGCCCGCCTGCTCGTATGGCGGGCCGCCTGGCTGGGCCGCAACAACCGGGTGTTCGAGGCCGGCGAGGGTTCGATGTCGAAGCTGAAGGCCGGCGAGGTGGCCGTCTCGGTCACCGAGAAGGCCGTGCAGATCCTCGGCGGGGCCGGCTTCCTGCGCGATCATCCGGTGGAGCGCTGGTACCGCGACGCGAAGATCTACACCATCTTCGAGGGCACGTCCGAGATCCAGCGGCTGGTGATCGCCCGGGCGATCTCCGGCAGGCAGATCCGCTGAGATGTCAGGAAGGGGCTCTTGTTATCGCTTTCGGCATAGCAAGGGGCCCTTCGAACTCAACGCCACCGGCTAGCGGAGGGCGACCAGGGCGTCGACTTCCACCCGCGGTCGTCCGGCCGTCCCCGCGACCCGGATCACGACCTTGTGCGTGCCGGTCGACGCCCATGAGCGCGTGAAGACCACCCTCGCCAGTTGCCACGTCGACGCGTACAGGTCCACGCTCGCCACCGCGACCCCGTCGACATAGACGGTGGCCTTGCCGCGGGTGGGTCCCCGGACCGCCACCCAGCCGACGGCGCGCATGCTGGCGGTGAACGTCGCGGTGGCGCCGGCCTGCGTCGAGGCGCGGACGTAACCGCCGGACGCGCCGCTCATCGCGGTCCGAGTCCAGGTGCCGGTCCACTGGAATGCCGTGGAGGTCTCCTGATAGAGGCCGGGCACGAACGTTGGTCCGTACTGCCAGCCGCTCCACAGACCTGCTCGGTCGCTCGACCGGACCCGGAAACGGTACGTGTGACCCGGTGCCAGGGCCCGTACGACGGTGGTGGTCAGCGCCGTGGGAAGCGAGATCCGCGCCCAGGCGCCGCCATCCAGGCTCTGCTCGAGCTGGTACGCCGACACACCGCTGGTCGCGTCCGTGGCCGACCAGGTCAGCCGGGTGGGAACGCTGCTGGTCACGGCGGAGCCGCTAGCGGGGGCGGCAGTCGGCGCCTTGGCCGCTGGGGCGACCGTGTCGAGCACAATGCTGTCGCTGTACACCGGGGACCAGTTGCCGGCGCCGTCGCGGAACTGCGCGTACACCCTCCGGGTTCCATTCGCCGTCGAACCTCCGTACCCGGCGTCGGCGAGCGACCACGACTGCGGAGTCGCGATCCATTCCCGGCTAGAGCCGTACGTGAGCACGCCGCCCGAGGTCTCCGGGCGGTTGGAGATCCGGACGAGGGCCACGCCGGTCCAAAGGTCGGACGCCGGCATGCTCAACGACACCGCGGTGTTCGTCGTGTACAAGGCGCCGGAGTTGATCGTCACCGAACCGGTCGGTGGAAGGGTGTCCCCGATGGGCGGCAGGTTGGCCACGATCGTGTCACTCGCGATCGGCGACCAGTTGCCCTGCTCGTCGCGCCACTGGGCGTACACGGTCTTGGTACCGCTGTCGTTGTTGCCGCCCCGGTAGAGATCGGTGAGCGACCACCGGACCGTGGTCGCGTTGCCGTCTATCTCCTCGGCGCCCCGAAGCACCCATTGGTTGCCGCCGTTGCCGCTCGGGTCGTCGTAGAGGTCGACCGCCGGCGAGTTCGACACCCGTACGCCGGCGACCTTCACGTTGTCGGTCGCGGTCAGGCTAAGCGTGACCATCCGCTGCGCAGTGCTGCTCGCGCCGCCGTCGATGACCAGGCTTCCGGTCGGTTTCGTGAAGTCGTTGTACTGCGACCAGCGCAGGATC
>DASVMV010000199.1:0-3057 GCA_036384155.1 Micromonosporaceae bacterium | reverse complement strand
ACACCGGCGTCCCCACCGCGGTGATGGCAGGCAGCCGCTCGGCCCCCCGCGGATCGGCGAGGATGTGGTCGAGCTGAACCCGCGGGTGCATGGCCGGGTACGTGCGCTGACGGCCCAGCGGGCGCCAACCGGTGGCCAACGTGGCCACCCCGGCGGGCACGTTGAGATCGCCGAGAAGCACTCGCGGCGCGGGCAGCTCGGCGAGCTCCCGTGCCACCCGGCGCAGCTGGCGGATGTTCCAGCCGGGGACGAACGACAGATGGGTCGCCGCGACGGTCAGTGGCCCGAAGGGCGCCTCGACAACGGCAGCGAGCACCACGCGCGGCTCGTCTCGCAGCAGCACCAGTCCCCCGCCGGGTCCGGGAATGAACACCGGCGAGCGCACCGGGGCCGCGGGCAGGCGGGTCACCTGCCAGGACCGCACCGGATACCGACTGATGAGCCCGACGCCGTAACACGGCTCGCCGTGGCCGTCCTCGTCGTGCAGCAGTGGCCGAAAATGTTCACCGGGCGTGCCCACCACCGCCGCCGCGAACCGGTGTTCCGGCGCCCCCGACGCCTCGGCTGCGAGTGCGGTGAGGTCGAGGTGACCACTGCGGGACTGGCCCCGGTCGACCTCCTGCAGGGCGAGGACGTCCGCGTCCAGTGCCTTGACCGCCGCCGTCAGCCGCACGCCGTCCACGAGGCCGTCGTGCAGTGACCGGCCATGCAGCAGGTTGAAGGTCACCAGGCGCACCCCTGCACCCTACGGCCCGATGTGGCACAGTTGCGCCGTGATCAAGGCGCTGTGCTGCTCGATTCTTGTGTTCGTCGCGCTCGCCGCGGTCGGCCTCTGGTTGCGCCGCCGGCGCTGACGTTGGCCGGTTGGTCGTCGGTGAGTTGTGCTGTGTGTCCGTTGGGACACATCCTCTTAGGCGTCCTAGGAAGCTAGGGTTTGGTGCCTACGGCGAGCAGATGTGCGCTCGCACCGGTGACGGACGGCTCCTCTTCCAGCCGTGCGAGCAGGTCCATCACGCCGCCGCGTTGCTCCGGATCGCGCAGGGCGGCGGTGACCTCCCGGGCACACCAACCGGCGACGCCCTCCACCCCCCGTACCCGTACATCAGCCAGGCCGACCGCGCCGAACTCGTCGGCCAGCTCGTCGGGCCGGTGGAAGTAGGCGGTCGTGAAGAACTCGGGATGCCGGGCCGTATTGCGGTGCAGTCCGGTAGCCAGGTCGGCGGCGACGATGCGCAGGAACGCCGCGTCGTCGGCCCGGGACTCGGTGATCGCCACGTGCGCCGACGCGAACCGGCTGATGGCGGCGCCGACCACCAACCCGCCGGGGCGCACCACCCGCACTGCCTCGGCCAGTGCGGCGATCCGCTCGGCCCGGTTGGTCAGGTGGTAGAGCGGGCCGAGCAGAAGAGCCGCGTCGGCCCTGGCGTCCCGCTCGGCCAGCTGCCGGGCATCGCCGCACACCGCGTCCACGCCGCGGGCACGGGCGGCCTCGACGTGCATCGGCACCGGATCGACCAGCCGCACCTCGTACCCGCGAGCGGCGAGCCAGGTCGCGTACTCGCCGGTCGCGCCCCCGACGTCGATGACCCGGGCCGGCGGCGCCGGCAGCACCCGGCGCAGGATGTCCTGGGTGCGCACCAGTTCGATGTAGCCCTGGCCGTCGTGCAGCCGGCTGGCCTCGCCGCCCAGGGCGTAATACGCCACGATCTCCGGGTCCACTCGACGATGATCGCGGCGACACGGCTCGCCCGCCACGGGTTTTACCGGGCGGCTGACTCAGCCGGTGGGGCCGGACCGCGTGAACCGCTGCGCGCGGATCTCCCGCAATGCCTGCCGGCGGGTGTCGCCGCGCAGTGTGTCGACGTACAACCGCCCGTCGAGGTGATCGGTCTCGTGCTGCAGGGCCCGGGCCAGGAAGCCGCTGCCGCTGACCACGAGCGGCTCGCCGTGCTGGTCGTACCCGCGGGCGGTGGCGTGCATGGCGCGCGGGGTCGGAAAGTACAGCTCCGGGATGGACAGACACCCCTCGTCGTCGTCCTGGAGTTCCTCGGACAGCTTCAGCGTGGGGTTGACCAGGTGCCCGCGGTGGCCGTCGGCGTCGTAGACGAACACCCGCGCGCTCACCCCGATCTGCGGCGCGGCGACACCGGCCCGCCCCGGCGCGCCGAGCAGCGTGTCCATGAGGTCGGTGACCAGCGCTTGCAACTCGGCGTCGAAGCTGATCACCGGTTCGCACGGGGTGCGCAGGACCGCGTCGCCGATGATCCGGATGGGCCGCATGGTCATGGGTGCCAGGGTATCCGGTTCCTTACCCGCGGGGCCGACCGCCGGCCGCGCCGGCCAGCACTACGGGCGGGGCGGGCGTCCGCCGTTGCCCGCCAGCGCCGCACGCACCGGCCGCGCCTTGGCCGCCGCCTCCGCCACCTCGGCATCCGGGTCGCTGCCCCAGGTGATCCCGCCGCCGGCCCACAGGTGGATCCGGTCGGCGTCGGCGGCCGCGGTCCGGATGGTGAGCCCCAGGTCGAGGCCGTCCGGGCCGACCCAGCCGAGGGCGCCCATGCTGGCGCCCCGGCCCACCGGTTCCCCGGCGGCGATCTGGGCCAGCGCGGCCCGTTTCGGCGCTCCGGTGACCGACCCGCCCGGGCAGATCGCCCGCAGCAGGTCGGCCAGGCCCAGTCCGTGGGCGGCGACGGCGGACACGACCGACTCGGCCTGCCACAGGTCGCACCAGCGGCGAACCGCGTACAACTCGTCGACCCGGACCGAGCCGGTCTGGGCGACGCGCGCCAGGTCGTTCCGTTCCAGGTCGACGATCATGACGTGTTCGGCGCGCTCCTTGGCCGAGTCCAGCAGCGCCCGCCGGCCCTGCGCCGTGGCGGGTCGGGTGCCCTTGATCGGCCGGGTGACCACCCGGCCGCCGCGGACCTCGACCAGGGTCTCCGGCGAGGCGCATCCGATGGCCCACCCGGGGCCGGTCATCAGCCCGCCGTAGCGGGCGCCCGGCAGCGCGCCGAGCCGGGCCAGGGCCGGCAGCGGATCCCCGGCGTACGCCGCGGC
>DASVMV010000198.1:0-3128 GCA_036384155.1 Micromonosporaceae bacterium | reverse complement strand
GTCGGTGAAGCCTCGGGGCTGGAGGATGTTGCGGAACCGTCGGCTCGCCTCCGGATCGCCGAGCGTGCTGGTGAGCAGGGTGCCCACTCGCGGGCCTTCCGCAAGGTCCACGAGCCGCAGGGCATCGTCCTGCCCGTACTCATTCGCGAAGAGCTCGTGCTCGAACCGCTCGTCGTACGGGCCGCCGTCGACCACACACGACGCCCACATGAGCGTCACCGGATCCAGCACCGCCCAGATCGCGAGGTCGAAGGGAACGGCGTCGCGCAGCAGGACGCTCGCCTGGCGGCGGAGCGTGACATGGTCGAGGGCGGTGTCGAGGTGCTTGCCGAGCCGGATCACGAACGGGTCACCGGCGGAAACCAGGCCGGGCGGGAGTGGGGCCAGTGGGTCCGGCCGCACGGTGGCCTTGCCCCGGCCGGATCCGCCGGTGCCACCGCTGTCCCGTCCCTCCGACGGCAATCCGTGGCCGCCGGCCGGGCTTTCGGCCAGATCGTCGTTTTCGACGAGGTCGAGCGGGACCCGGATGCCGGCCGCGTGCGCCAGCGTCACGGCCACCTCGCTGCTGCTCGGTCGCCCGGCCGGGTCTTTGACCAGGCAGCGGCGCACCAGGTCGGTCACCACGGGTGGCACGCCGCGCAGTCTCGGTAGGGGCTCCGGTTGCACGTAGACGTGTGCCTGCAGCATCTGCGTGGTGGTTTCGGTCGACCACGGTGGCCGGCCGGCCAACAGCCGGTAGAGAAGCAGGCCCAACGCGTAGACGTCGGTGGCCGCGACAACCGGCTGTCCGGCCAGCCGCTCGGGCGCGAGGTACGCCGGCGTGCCCAGCATCATCTCCGTGCCGTCGGCGGCGTCGCGCTCGCCGGCGACCGCAGCGAGGCCGAAGTCGACCACCTTCGCGCCGCTCGCGCCCAACATCACGTTGCCCGGCTTCACGTCGCGGTGCACCAGCCCATGAGCGTGCGCCGCAGCGAGCGCGGACGCCACCTCCGCGCAGATGCGCAGCGCCTGCTCGACCGTGACCGGCCCGCGCTTGAGCCGGTCGTGCAGGGAGCGCCCGTGCAGCAACTCCATGACGACGTACGGGACGCGGTCGCCGGCGTCGGTCATCGACTCGGCGTAGTCGTACACGCCGGCGATGTGCGGATGGGTGAGCCGGCCCGCCGCGCGTGCTTCCGTCAGCACCCGCTGCCGGAACTCGGCGTCGCTCGCGAACTGGGGCGCCAGGACCTTGACGGCCACCTCCCGGTGCAGGACCTCGTCGAAGGCTCGCCACACGACGCCCATGCCGCCGGCGCCGAGTTCCGCTACGAGCCGGTAGCGGTAGCCCAGGATCTGGTCGTCCCCCACGAGTTACAGTGTCCCTCTCCGACCGGCAGCCGAACTGTCCGAAAGTGTTCTCTGCCGGATCGTGACGTGGGTTTACCTGTATCAGTTTCCGAACGCGGACATTAGCCTGATCACGCCCGGTCCGATCACCACGACGAACAGCGCCGGGAAGATGCACAGGATCATCGGAAAGAGGATCTTCACGGGGACCTTCTGCGCCTGTTCCTCGGCCCGCTGGCGCCGGCGCAGCCGCATCTCCGCGGCCTGCTGCCGCAGCACCCTGGCCATGGGAATGCCCAGCGTCGTCGCCTGCACCGTCGACGACGCGAAGGCCTTCAATTCGGCGACGCTGGTGCGGGCGGCCATTTCCCGGAGCGCGTCCACGCGGGGGCGCCCGATCTGCATCTCGTGCAGGACCCGGGCGAACTCACCGACCATCGGGCCGCGCCCGTTGCGAACGACCTGGGCCAGCGCCGCCTCGAAGCCCAGACCGGCCTCCACCGTCACTACCAGCGTGTCCATGATGTCGGGGAGCGTGCGGCGGATCTCCTCCTGGCGGTCCTGTGCCAGGTGCAGCACGAGCAGATCCGGCGCGAAGAAGCCGGCGGCCGCGCCGATCACCACCCACAGCACGGCGCCGAGCGACGCCCCGAATAGCACGGCCAGAAGCAGTCCGGTGGCGGCGCCGACGAATAGAAGCGCCCCCTTGTACGCGAGCACGGCGTCCATGCCGAGCCAGGAGGGGTTGCCGGCCTGATCCAGCCGGCGGCTGAGGCCATGGTACGCGCCAGGCGGGGTCAAGGCACGACCCACCGCCCGCACCTGGCGGGCGAGGGCACCGGGCAGGTGAGCGGCGGTCGATGCGTGGGCGGTCGGCGGCGCCACTCGGTAGCCCTGGTCGACGGTCTTCAGCGTCCGGTTGACCGCGGCACGACCTTCCTCTGGGATCAGCGCGGTGAGGCCCACGACGAGGCCCAGGAACAGCGCGCCCAGGCCGGCCAGTAGCAGAGTCACCCCTTACACCTCCACCTTCAGCCAGCGGGCCATCCAGAACGTTCCGATCGCCATCAGGACGGCGGCGCCGGCCAGCATCACCAGGCCGATCGGTGTGGTCCACAGGGTACTCAGGTATTCGCGCCGAACCAGGAGCATCCAGATGAACATTACGATCGGCAGGCCGATGAGGACGTACGCCGACAACCGTCCTTCGGCCGACAGTGCGTGGACTTGACGGCGTAACCGGTCACGTTCGCGCAGCGTCTCCACCGTGGTCTCCAGCACCTCGGCCAGGTTGCCGCCGGTGTCGCGCTGGATGCGGATTGCCATCACGGCCCAGGCCAGGTCCTCGTTGTCCACCCGCTGTGCCGCCCGCTCCATCGCGTCGTCGAGGTCCGAGCCGAGGCGCACCTCGGCCATGGCGCGGCCCAACTCGACGGTCAGTGGGCCGGGCGGCGAGTCCTGCACCACCGCGTCGACGGCCTGCGCCAGCGAGAAGCCGGACTTCAGCGAGCCGACGATCAACTGGAGCGCGTTCGGTAGCTGATCGGTGAACGCCTTTCGGCGCCGCCCCGCGCGTACGCGGCGGTACATCCCGGCGGCGAGCCAGCCCATCGCTACGCCGAGCAGGGCCCCCAGCAGCCCACCGGCTAGCCCGAACAGCACGGCACCGGCGACGCCCGCGCCAATGCGCCAGGCGGTCCATTCGTGCGGGCGAAGCTCCATGCCGGCACGATCGAGCTTCCGGGCCACCCGCTCCTCGACGCCACCGGACTTCACTACCCGCTCGGACAAGCCCAGCA
>DASVMV010000197.1:0-2095 GCA_036384155.1 Micromonosporaceae bacterium | reverse complement strand
CGATCGCCGGCACCGGCCCGGGCGGTAGCAGCAGGGCCGCTCCGGCGGCGGCGCCGAAGGCCACACCTCCGGCGCTGATCAGGGGCGGAGGTACCTGATGGCGGACGAGTGCCCGACGCAGCCCGTCGAGGCGATCCGCGTACCACGGCTTAAGCGCGTACAACCCATTCATGACCGCCACGCTCGCAGCGCGACCGGAGCCGGCACATGCGTGCGGATACTCGACCCGCCTAGGTACCAACGCCTAGGTACCAACGCCTAGGTGAGCCGACGGTGTGGCGCTACGGGTCTGCGTCCAAGCCCTGCTCAAGGGCGTAGCGCACGAGTTCGATGCGGTTGTGCAGCTGCAGCTTGTTCAGCGTGTTCTGGACGTGGTTCTGAACGGTGCGGTGGGACACGACCAGTCGCTGCGCGATCTGCTTGTACGAAAGGCCCTTGGCC
Organism: Micromonosporaceae bacterium; assembly: GCA_036384155.1. Lineage (GTDB taxonomy): Bacteria > Actinomycetota > Actinomycetes > Mycobacteriales > Micromonosporaceae > DASVMV01. The sequence goes on along the minus strand of DASVMV010000197.1, from coordinate 1,654 downwards.
ACCAGCCGCAGCACCTCGGTCTCGCGGTCGGTCAGCCGCGGCGCGTCGGGCGCCCGCGAGGGCGCGGCGGCCAGCCGCCGGTATTCGCCGAGCACCAGCCCGGCCAGACCGGGGGTGAAGACCGCGTCGCCGTCGGCGGTCCGGCGTACCGCATCGAGAAACTCCTCCCGGCCGGCGGACTTGAGCAGGTACCCGCTTGCGCCCGCCTTCACCGCGTCCAGCACGTCCTGCTGCTCGCCGCTGGCCGAGAGCATCAGGACGCGCACCGGTGGGTGGGCGGCGAGCAGACCACGAATGACGTCCACCCCGGACAGGTCCGGCAGCTGCAGATCGAGCACCACCACGTCCGGCCGCGCCGCCTTGGCCACCCGTACCGCCTGCGTCCCCTCGCCGACGGCGGCCACCACCTCGTAGCCGGTCTCGCCCAGGTCGCGTGCCACCGCATCGCGCCACATTGGATGATCGTCGACGACCATCACGCGAACCGTCACCGGGGTCACGATAGCGCCGCCCGAGGCAGCCGGAGCTCCACTTCGGTGCCGGTCCCGGTCGTCGACGTGATGGCCACCGTGCCGCCCAGGTCGCGGATCCGGCCCTGGATCGCCTGGGCCACTCCGAGGCGCCCCTCCGCCGCAGCGTGCGCCAACCGTCCCGGCGGGATGCCGGGACCCTCGTCGCGCACCGATACGGTGACCGTGTCGCCCTCGTCCTCGAGCAGAACCCAGGCCCGCACACCAGGGCCGCAGTGCTGGCGCACGTTGGCCAGCGCCGCCCCGACCGCCGCCGCCACCTCCTGCGCCGCGGCTGCTGGCAGCAGGACACTCACCGCCGGCGCGGCGAGTGAGACCGACGCCACGGACGTGTACGGGGTCAGCAGCGCCCGCAGGTCGACCGCGGAGTTGGCGTCGAGGCTAGGGCCCGACGACCGCACCTGCGGGCCGATCAGCGAGCGCAACGCCGCCTCCTGTTCCCCGGCCAGCCGGCCCAGCTCGGCCGCTTCGCCACCCAATGCCGTGCCGCGGCGCTGCACCAGCGCGAGCACCTGCAGCACCGAGTCGTGGATGCCCCGCGCCAACCGCTCGCGTTCCCGGGTCGCCGCCTCCAGCTCGGCCGCCCGGTGCAGGCGCTCCTGTGCCTCGACGGCGAGCCGCGCGACATGCCCAACGGCAACGCCCGCGAGCACGAGCAGCACCATGCCGCTCAGCGCCACCTGGTCCCGGAAACCATGGCCACGGACGAACATGTCAGCGGTACCCATCATCAGACCGGCGGCCGCGCCAAGGCGCCGCCCACCGGCGATCGCCCAGGCGACGACCGGGGCCGCGATCCAGGCCACCGGGATGGTGATGACGCCGGTACGGTTCCCGGCGCCCAGGACCCAGGGCGATACGAGCAGACAGGCGAGCCCGATCACCAGGTCCGCGGCGAGCAGCGCCGTCCTCGGCCAGCCCGTTCGGCCGTACGCGTAGATGGTCACGGCGGTCCAGGCGGCCATGACCGCGACCACGGCCCAGCCGGCGACCGGGTGGGCGTACTGGCGGAAGTTCGCCCCGACGAGCAGCGCGGCGTACGCAAGCGCGGCAAGTCGGAAGACCGCCAGCGCCCGCCACAGCGGTTCCTCGAACGTCTCCCGCCCCCGCAGCGGCGTCGCCTC
>DASVMV010000196.1:0-12679 GCA_036384155.1 Micromonosporaceae bacterium | reverse complement strand
CCACCCCGTGGAGTACGAACCGCCGTACAGCCGCACCGGGAACGGCAACGAAATCTGCCGATAGGCGTCATCCCCCGTCAGCGGCAGAACCGTCTGATCCGCCGGCACAAACGACCGAACCCCATCGGAGCAGGTATAGCCAAAGGAATCGACACACGTGGCCGTCGAAGCGTTGTACGTGGCCGTGTAGGTCGTCGCGGCCGTCGGCGCGGTGATGATGTGCGTCTGCGCGCCCCCGTCCGACCAGCTGCTGAAGGTGTACGTCTGACCACCGAGGCTCTGTGGCGATGGCGCGGAGACCGAATTCGTCGATCCCTGGATGACGGTACGCGTGAGCGGCGCCACGGCGGACGACGAGCCGACGGTCAGCTGCAGGCCAGACGGATTGCTGGCGAACGTCAGGTCGACCGTGAGCGGATCGAGTCGGCGTACCACACTGTGCGTAAGGCCTTCCTGGTCGGTCGCCACCAGCTCCAGTTCGAGGTAGGACGGATACTCGTGGTCGGGGGCGGTGAACGATCCGCTCGCCGTGCCGGTCCAGTCCTGCAAGAAATGGGCGTGGCAGCTACCCGCGTCCGAACAGTGCTGAAGGCGCAGGTGCCAGGCGAGCGCCGCGGCCGGCAGGGTGCCCTGTTGCGGGTCGGAGGCGTGGCCGGTGAACAAGATAACGTCGCCGACCCGCCACGTGGTGCCGACAACGGGGGCATCGATCACGGCGGTCGGCGCATCGTTGCCGGGTGAGATCGTCACCGTTTCGGTGTCGGTCACCCCGAGCGTGTCGGTGACCGTCAGTCTCGCGGTGTAGTTGCCGGCGGTGGCGTAGGTGTAGGACGCCGTGGCGGCGGTCGAGTCGGTCGTGCCGTCGTTGGTGAAGTCCCAGGCGTACGTCAGCCGGCCTTGGTCGGCTGGGTCAGGGTCGGACGACCCCATGGCGCTGAAGGTCACCGTGAGCGGGGCCGGACCCTGGGTGGGCGTCGCGTCGATGACCGCGGTCGGTGGCTGGTTGCCGGCGTAATACCGGATCCGCCGGATCGTGCCGCCGAGATCCACGTAGTAGAGCTCGTTGCCGGGCCCGATCTCGAGGTCGACCGGGCTGGCCGAACTCGAGCCGAACGTCACGAGGTTGGACGCACTCGGCAGACCACCGGGCGTAGTGGGCAGTGCCGCCCAGATACACCGGCGTGAGTAGTCGGCGAAGAAGACGGCGCCGTTGTACGCCGCGGGGTAGGGCCCGCCCGAGGTGGGGTAGAACGCTACGCCGGTCGACGATGAGCTTCCGGTCGGGCACGCCTCGCCCGTGATCAGCTTGCTCGAGTGGTTCCACGCCACGAACGGGTTCGTCACGGCGCCGGTGCCGGCCGCGTACAGGTTCTCACAGACGGGCAGGTTGGCGCTGTCGTACCCGGACTGCCGGGGCGTCCCCTCGTAACAGGGCCAGCCGTAGTTGGTCACCCCACCGGTCGGGTTCACCACCCGGTCGACCTCTTCCCAGGTGTTCCACCCGGTGTCGGAGATCCACGCCTCGTTCGTGCCCGGGCGCATCGTCAGGCGGAACGGGTTGCGGAAGCCGGTCGCCACGATGCGCCGCGTGTCCGGGTCGGTGGACCCGATCATTGGATTGCCCGGCGCCGCCGCACCGGTGCTCGGATCGAGCCGGAGCAGGCTTCCGTCGAGCTGGGTCTCGTCTGCGGCGGTGCGGATGTCCTGCGAGCGCAGTGCCCCACCCTCGGTTGCCGGGTCACTGCACGGATTCGTGGGGCTGCCGGCCGGCAAGTTGCCGTAGTCGACGGTGTTGAAGCTTGCGCCGTCGCCTCCGGTGACATAGAGCATGCCGTCAGCGCCAAACGCGAGGTCGCCAATGGAGTGACTGGGGTACTGCTGGCACCAGTCGTGGATCAGCACCTGCTCGGTGCCGGTCATCACGTTGCCGTTCGCCTGCAACTTGGACAGCCGGCCGGTGACAACGCAGAGTCCGTTGTTCGCATCCGCGCACACGTCGTTCCAGTATGGTGCGGTTTGCCCGGGCGGGGCGTCGTACGTGTACAGCACGTAGACCCACGGGTTCGTAGGAAAGTTCGGGGCCAGGGCGAGCCCGAGCAGCCCGCGGTCCCACTGGTTGTGGACGTTGGCGGAGAGGTCGGCGAACACAGTGGGCGTGGTGTCGGCGAGGTCGTCGAAGACCTTGATCCGGCCGCCTTTTTCCGCCACGAAGATTCGGCCGTCCGGAGAGAACTCCACGTTTGTCGGTTGGTTGAGGCCGCTGAAGACGATCTGCTCCTGAAAGCCCGTGGGAAGCGTGGTCGCCGCGGCCGGCGCCGTCTCAAACGGGGCCAACACACCGGCGGCGAGCGCCAATGCCAGAAGTGCCCGCATGACCCGTCGTCGGGACATTCCACCCACCCCCAACCCGGCACGTCCGATGTGCGTTTCACGCGCACGAGTGACGCACCCCACCGGTTGGGCACAGACTAGGAGCTACGGGCCCGCCCGCTGTCACCTACTCGACGTAATGTCCGATAAACGACATGCAGTAGGCCATCGCGAGGTGATCATTCAGCCGTTCGGCTCGTCCGGCTCGTCGATAGCGTGAGCCGGGTCAGGCCGGCCCGCGGTGCGGCATCGGCAGATCGGCGAACGCCGCTACCGTCCGGTCGGCGTACGCGCTGGCGTCGCCGGTCTCGACCGGACCCTCCCAGGTGCTCGGTAGCGGCACCTCGACAGCCGGGTTGACCCGGCGCACCACCTCGTCGAGGACCGTCTCCGCGTCGCCCACCCAGAGGTGCTTGGCCCCCGGTACGCCGACCACCTCGGCCTGCGGCACCGCCGCGAAGCGCCGCCGCGCCTCGTCGGGCCGCAGGTAGTCGTCGAACTCGGGCACCAGCGCGGTCACCGGCTTACCCGAACGCGCCCACACCTCGAGATCGGCCTCGTCCGCCGAGCGCAACGGCGGCGACAGCAGGATCGCCCCGGTCACCGCCGGATCGCAGCCGTACTTGAGCACCAGGTCGGTGCCGAACGACCAACCGAGCAGCCAGATGTCCGGCAGCTCGTGGAACTCGGCGTACTCGACCGCGGCCGCGACGTCGTACCGCTCCCCCACGCCCGCGTCGAACGTGCCTTCGCTCGTACCCCGCTCGCTGGTGGTGCCCCGGGTGTTGAACCGGAGGACGGCGAGGTCGGCCAGGGCCGGCAGCCGCCACGCCGCCTTGCGCAGGACGTGGCTGTCCATCATCCCGCCGTGCGTGGGCAGCGGATGCAGGCACACCAGCGTCGCCACCGGGTCGCGGTCGGCCGGCAGCGCCAGTTCGCCGACCAGACGCAGGCCGTCGGCGGTGTGCAGTTCGATGTCCTCGCGACGGGCGGGCAGGATCGTCGCGGCACGGATCGGGGCACTCACCCCGCTAGTTTGCCCCGAGGCGCGCCGGGACAACCGACCTCGTGACGAAGATCGCCGAGGTCAGCCGTACCGGGGGGCACCGCGGCCCCGTTGCACGGCGGGTCCGCGGCGGTCGCGGGCGCGCCAGCATCCGGCGTGCCAGTGCCGGCGGTCACCGAGATCCCCCCGCTCGTCCGCGGGCCAGGCCACCACATGCGCAACGCCCGGTGGGATCTCCTGGTCACAACCCGGGCACCGGTACGCCTTGACGGCCCCCTCCCCCGGCACCGCCCGCACCCGCCACCGCCCGTCCGGCCCGGACTGGATCGACTCGACGCCGCGGCGCACCCGCTCCGCGTCCAACGGCGGGGCCTGATCGGGGCGCGGGCGGTTGCGGCGGGGACTCACGCCAACCAAGGGTACGGCGCGCTGCTCAGTGCCCTTGATCCGGTGAAACGGTGGCCAGATGATCAGACGCGCCTCAGGACGTGGGCTTCGCCAGCGGCGTCGGCCACGTTTCGATGTCGACGCGATCCGCCACCCGGACTCCCCCGAGAACCAGCGCCGCGTCGTCGACATCCAACCCGGAGAGCTTGTTGCCGGCACGGGCGCCGAGGTACAGCCCCGGCTGGTTCAGCAACTCCAGTTCGTCGTGTGCCGGATACAGATAGGCGTCCCGCCCGGCGACCTTGTAGTTCGGGACCTTCTGGCCGGGCAGGCCGTACTCCGCGTGGATCTGCATGGTGCCGCCCGCCGATTTGACGAGCACCGACCCGGAAAACGACGTCGGATAGCCGCGGACGTTCACCTCGCAGCCGGTGACCCGCGCGCCGCTCGGCAGGGCGGTCAACTGAAACGGCACCGAGCAGCGCAGCGCCTCGTCCAGCCACAGTCCCTCGGCCACCGCGCGCAGGCCGTCGGTGGTCTCGTCGTAGCCCGATACGTCGATCCAGACGCCGCGGGCGGGGGACCAGCGCAGGACGCGGCCGTTCGCCACCGTCCCGACCTTGGCCGGGCGGCCGTCGACGGTCGTATCGGTCCACGTCCGCGGCCGCTCGCTCATGACACCGTCGTACAGGACCGTGTCGAAGGCGTCGACGTCGCGGGCCATGTCGACCGTGACCAGGCGGGCGTTCCGCATGAGCTGGATCGTCTCGCGGCCCTCAACGGACGCCCAGAGCACCGGGGCTCCCGCCTCGGGGTCGACCGCGAAATGCAGCACGTTGGGATCGGTGCCGACCAGCTCGGGCCGAGCTGCCACCCCGGGCGCCTCGGGGGCAGACGCGAGTTGCGCCACGTAATCCTCTCGCCCCTGCCCGAGACCAGGGACGAGTGACGGCTCCGCGGCGGCGATGCCCACGACGGCGAGCACCACGAGACCCGGTGCGACGCCGATGCGGCGCCGCAGCAGGCGGCGCCGGCCACGCCTAGTCGCCGCCGCGGCGAGGGCGTCCGCGTGGACGTCGCCGTCGGCGCGGTCGTGCAGGACGCGGGCGAGTCGTTCCTCGATGTCGGTCATCACTGGCTCCTCGGCTGGGTGAGCTCCGCCGCGAACCGCTGCCGGAGGGTGGCGAGGGCACGCATGGCGTGGGTGCGGACGGTGACCGGCGAGCAGTCGAGGATTTCCGCGATCGTCGCGTCGTCGAGGTCCTCGTAGTACCGCAGAACGAGCACGGCGCGCTGCCGGGGCGGCAGGACGGCGACCAGGCGCCACATCTCGTCCCGGTCGGCCGCGCCGGCACCCACGTCCGCGTGCGACGGGCGATCGTCGACCCAGCCCACGCTCACCTCGCGGTTCACGCGCCGGCGCCACCAGGAGCTGTTGGCGTTGACCAGCATCCGCCGCACGTAGACGTCCGGGCGGTCGGTCCGCTGGATCCGGCGCCAGTGCACGTACGCGCGGGCCAGCACGTCCTGCGCCAGGTCCTCCGCCCGATGATGGTCGGCGGTCGGTCACGAAAATTGAGTCAGCGCCTGGTGTGGTCGCGGAACCCGCGGCCGGCCTTGCGGCCGAGGTAGCCCGCGGTCACCAGGTGCTCCAGCAGCGGGGCCGGGGCGAAGCCGGGCTCGCGCAGTTCGAGATAGAGCTCGCGCTGGATGGCCAGCGCCACGTCGAGCCCGATCACGTCGAGCAGCTCGAAGGGGCCCATCGGGTAGCCGCAGCCCAGCTTCATGGCGTTGTCGATGTCGTCCGCGGTCGAATACGACGCCTCCAGCATCTTGACCGCGTCGTTCAGGTATGGAAAGAGCAGCGCATAGACGACGAAACCGGAACGGTCGCTGCATACCACCCCGGTCTTACCGAGCATGGCGCACACCGCCCGGGCGGCGGCGACGGTCTCCGGTGAGCTGCGGATGGTCTGCACGACCTCCACCAGCTGCATGACCGGTGCTGGGTTGAAGAAGTGCAGTCCCACGACATCGGCCGGCCGCTGGGTCGCCATCGCGCACTCGATCACCGGCAGTGAGGAGGTGGTGGTGGCGAACACGACGCCCGGCTTGCAGATCTCGTCGAGGCTGGCGAACAGGGCTTTCTTGACGCTGAGTTCCTCGACCACCGCCTCGCACACGAGGTCGACGTCGGCCAGGTCGTCGAGGCTCGTCGACCAGGTGACCCGGGCGAGAGCGGCGTCCCGGTCCACCTCGGTCAGCTTGCCGCGTACCACGCCCTTGTTGAGCGAGGTCTGCACCGCGTCGCGGACCCGCTCGGACTTCTCCGACCCGCGGGTGACCGATACGACCTCGTACCCGGACCGGGCGAAGACCTCGATGATGCCGGTGGCCATGGTGCCGGAGCCGACCACGCCGACCTTCGAGATCGACCGGGCCGCGTCGGCGACCGTGGCGTCCACCGGGGCCGGGGTCTGCTCGTCGGGTACGACCACCGGCGATCCCGGCTTGTCGTAGGTGTAGAAGCCGCGGCCGGACTTCCGGCCGAGCAGCCCGGCCGTGACCATCTGCTTGAGCAGCGGGACGGGTGCGTGCCGCCGGTCCCGGCCGCCCCGGCGGTACATCGTGTCGAGGATCTCGTACGCCGTGTCCAGGCCGATCAGGTCCATCAACGCGAGCGGACCCATCGGCAGCCCGCAGCCGAGCTTCATGGCCGCGTCGATGTCCTCGCGGGTGGCGTAGTGCGCCTCGTACATCCCGACGGCGTGGTTGAGATAGCCGAAGAGCAGAGCGTTGGCGATGAAGCCGGCTCGGTCGTTGATGGTCACGTCGAGCTTGCCCAGCCGGGTGCACAGCGCCTCGACGTCGGCCACCACCTCGCGCGAGGTGACGACGGTACGGACCACTTCGACCAGCTTCATGATCGGCGCCGGGTTGAAGAAGTGGATGCCGATGACCTGGTTGGGCCGGGTGGTGGCCACCGAGATCTCGGTGACGCTCAACGAGGAGGTGTTGGTGGCGAGGATCGCCGACGGCTTGCAGATCTTGTCGAGTTCGCCGAAGATCCGCTGCTTGAGGTCGAGGTGCTCGGGAACGGCCTCGATGACCAGGTCGACATCGCGGAGGGCGTCGAGCCCGACCGCGAACGTGACCCGGGAGAGCAGCGCGTCCCGCTGCTCGGGGGCGAGCTTGCCCCGCTTGACCGCCCGGTCCGTCGAGCCGGTGAGCGTGGTGCGACCCCGCTCCAGCGCGGCCTCGTTGATCTCGACGGCCACCACGTCGAGGGTGTTGCGGGCGAAGACCTCCACGATGCCCGCGCCCATCGTGCCGAGCCCGACCACGCCGATAGTGTTGATATCCCGCGCCATGGCCGCCTCCCGAACGATCACTCAGGCACCTGGCGCCGAGTCTGCCACGCGGGCCGCGGGCGGGTCGACCGGCCCCGCGCCGCTGCGTTCGGCGACACCATGGGCTGCGGCGGGCAGGCATCGGCACCGGGCGCCGATGTTCCCGGGCCACGTGCCCGGGACCGAAATCGGGTGTGTCCAGCCACCCGAACGGCGGCCGTTAGCGGATCAGCAACACCCAGACCACCGCGGCCACCGCGACGACGATGGGGGCGAGAAGGAGCCACGAGGAGCCGGCGCGCCGCCCGGTCGCCATGACCTCGGTCGGGCCGGCCAACGCGTCCAGCCGCGGCTGCGCGCCGGTGGCCGCCGCCGGGACCGACAGCCGGCGGATCGCGGCGCCGACCGGCTCGGTCGATGCCGAGGCCGGGTCGTAGAACCGCAGTTCCAGGCCGCCCAGGCGGATCCGGTCACCGTCGTGCAACTCCGCCGCGCCGGTCAACCGCTCGCCGTTGAGCCAGGTGCCGTTGGTGGAGCCGGCGTCGGCGAGGGTCAACCGCCTGCCGTCGCGCTCGATGACCGCGTGCCGCCGGCTCACCCGAACGTCCTCCACGAGGATCTCCACGCCGTCGTCGCGGCCGATGACGCAGGTCTCGGAACGCAGTCGGAAGCTGGCCCCCTGCATCGGACCGGAGACGACCGTCAACAGCGGCAAGAGGGACAGGTCATCAGTCATCGCCGCACCTCCCCCCCCGGGTGTGCGAAAGCAGAACAGGATGGCAGCATCCCACCTTGCTCATCGATGCGCCAGACCGACCGATCCCGTCGCCGCGTCCTTACCGGCCGGTAGTCCGCCGTCTAGACTCGCGCCATGGCGACTCTGCGCGCCCCCGGCGTACCAGTGATCGAAGACAGCGAGCTGATCTCCACCCATCCCGCCACGGGTGCCGAGGTCGGCCGATTTCCGGTGAGCGACGCGGCCGACGTCGGCCGAGCGGTCGCTCGGGCGGCGGAGGCGGCCCGCTGGTGGGTGGGCCTCGGTTTCGACGGCCGCCGGACCCGACTGCTGGCCTGGCGCGCACAGCTCGCAAACCGCATCACTGAGCTCGCCGACCTGATGCGGCGCGAGGGCGGCAAGCCGGTGCCCGAGGCGATCGTCGAGACCGCGACGGCGGTCGAGCACATCGACTGGGCGGCCCGCAACGCGCGGCGGGTGCTGGGTCCGCGGCGCGTCCGCACCCGGCCGGTCCTCGCCGAGTTCGCCGCCTACCTCGAATACCAGCCGTTCGGTGTCGTGGGGGTCATCGGCCCGTGGAACTACCCGGTGCTGACCCCGCTCGGCTCGGTGGCGTACGCCCTGGCCGCGGGCAACGCCGTCGTCTTCAAACCCAGCGAGTACACCCCGGCGGTCGGCCAGTGGCTGGTCGACGCGTTCGCCGAGGTCGTACCCGAGCAGCCGGTTCTGCAGGTAGTACACGGCGGGGGCGACGTCGGCGCGGCGCTGTGCCGCTCGGGCGTGGGCAAGGTGGCGTTCACCGGTTCCACCGGCACCGCCAAGAAGGTGATGGCCGCGTGCGCCGAGACACTGACGCCCGTGCTCATCGAAGCGGGCGGCAAGGACGCCATGATCGTGGATGCCGACGCCGACCTCGACGCGGCCGCCGAAGCGTGTGTCTGGGGTGGACTGACCAACGCCGGCCAGACCTGCGTGGGCATCGAACGGGTCTATGCCGTCGAGCCGGTCTACGACACCTTCGTGGGCAAGATCGTGGAACGCGCGAGCCGCCTGACCGTGGGTGACGGCGACGATGCCCACTTCGGTCCGATCACGATGCCCGGCCAGATCGACGTGATCCGGCGCCACATCGACGAGGCGCTGGCCCGCGGTGGCCGGGCCGTGCTCGGCGGTCCCGAGGCGGTACGCCCCCCGTACGTCCACCCGACCATCCTGGTCGACGTGCCCGAGGACGCCGCGGCCGTACGGGAGGAGACCTTCGGCCCCACCCTGACGGTGAAGCGGGTGAAGGACGCCGACGAGGCGATCGCGCTGGCCAACGCCGTGCCGTACGGGCTGGGCAGTTCGGTGTTCGCCAAGCGCCGGGGGGTCGAAATCGCCCGGCGGCTGCGCTCGGGGATGACGGCGGTGAACTCGGCCCTGACGTTCGCCGGCATGTCGACGCTGCCGTTCGGCGGCATCGGCGACTCGGGTTTCGGCCGGATCCACGGCGAGGACGGGCTGCGGGAGTTCGGCCGGGCCAAGGCGGTCACCCGACGCCGCGCGCCGTCGGTGCTGCCGACCATGACCTTCGAACGCAGTCCGGCGCAGGTGAGGCGGATCGTGAAGGTCATCAAGCTGATGTACGGGCGCCGCCGCTGATCGAGGCGGCTAGCGCGGCTGCGGCTGGCGCATGGCGGCGGCCTCCAGGCCCCACTCGAGGGCGTAGTCGGCCACCTCCTCCCAACCGTCCTCGCCCACGATGAAGTGCGACCGGCCGGGAAACTCCCGGTAACCGGTGACGGCCGGCGATCTCTGGTAGCGGCCCGCGTTCGTCTTGTTGACCGACGGCGGGCTGATGTGGTCGGCGCCCCCGGCGATGAAGAGCAGCGGGGCTCGATCGATCCGTCCGAAGTCCACCCGGAAGGCGCTGCGCGGATTGAGACTGGCCACGGCGCCCTCGAAGAGCACGTGGCTGGCCGCCGGCACGTGGTAGCGCTCGTACGCCGCATCCGAATCTCGACGGCTCATCGTGTTGGCGAAGGCGTAATGGAACTGCTCCGGGCTCAGCGACACCGGACGGTGCCGGTTGGCCGGGCTACGCAGCACGGGATACGCCGATCGCAGGGTCGAGCCCGGCAACCGCCGTACGCCTTTGACCGGCCCCGAGTCCACGGCGATCCCGGCGGCGCCCAGACCGCGGGAGAGCAGCACCTGCACCACCGAGCCACCGAACGAATGGCCGATGATGATCGGTGGCTTGTCCAGCTCGCGGATGACCCGGTCGTAGTGATCGACGACCTGCCGCATGGTGAGCCGGCCGATGGGTGAGCCGTCGGTGCGGATCTGGTCGATGTCGCCCTCGAACCCCGGCCAGGCCGGGGTGAGTACCCGGAAGCCGGCCGCCTGATAGCGCTCGGCCCAGCGCTCCCAACTGCGCGGCGTCATCCACAGCCCGTGGATCAGCACGATGGTGTCGGGCGCGCCCGAGCCTGCCGAGATCCTCCGCACCGACCGCGTATACCCCGGCCCCGCTCGGCCATTCCCCGGGCGGGCGGCGGGTCAGAAGAGGGTCAGCTCGTCGCGTTCGACGCCGCGCAGGCGGTCGTAGTCCACGACCACGCAGCGGATCCCGCGGTCGGCCGCCAGCACCCGCGCCTGGGGCTTGATCTCCTGCGCGGCGAACAGACCGCTCACCGGAGCGAGCAAGGGGTCCCGGTTCAGCAGCTCCAGATACCGGGTGAGCTGCTCGACCCCGTCGATCTCCCCCCGGCGCTTGACCTCGACCGCGACCGCGCCCTGGTTGGCGTCCCGGCAGAGCAGGTCGACCGGGCCGATCGCGGTCATGTACTCCCTCCGGACCAGGGTGAAACCGTCACCGAGGGTCTCCGGGTTGGCGGCGAGCAACTCCTGCAGGTGCGCCTCGACGCCGTCCTTGCGCAGGCCCGGGTCGACACCCAGCTCGTACGAGGTGTCCTGGAAGATCTCCTCCAGCGTGATGCGCAGCTCTTCGCCGGCCTTGTTGACCACCCGCCACACCCCCGGCGCCTCTTCCAGCCGGCACGGCGGGCTCATCCAGTTCAGCGGCTTGTACGCCCGGTCGTCGGCGTGGACGGACACCGATCCGTCGGCCTTCACCATGAGCAGCCGGGTGGCCAGCGGCAGGTGGGCGGAAAGCCGTCCGACGTAGTCCACCGCGCATCGGGCGATCACCAGCCGCATTCCGTCGAGGGTAGCCGAGTGGCACTCCGCGGCGCCGGGCGGCGGTGCCCGTACCGGGCGAGGTTGGCGGGCCGGTGCGATGCTGAGAAACGTGCTCGAACTGCTGACCGGCACCGGCCTGGCCGCATCGGCCGGGCTCAACGCCTACATCCCCCTGCTCCTCGTCGGCCTGCTCAGCCGCTACACCAGCCTGGTCGAGCTGCCCACCAGTTGGCAGTGGCTATCCAACGGCTGGGTCATCGCCATCCTGGCGGTGCTGCTCGCGATCGAGGTCGTCGCCGACAAGGTGCCGGTGGTCGACCACGTCAACGACGCGGTGCAGACCTTCGTCCGGCCGACCGCGGGCGGTCTGGCGTTCGGCGCCGGGGCCACGTCGGAGACGACGACGGTCAGCGACCCGGGACAGTTCTTCTCCTCCAACCAGTGGGTGCCGATCGCGCTCGGTGTGGTCATCGCGCTGGCCGTCCATCTGGTCAAGGCGGCCACCCGACCGGTCGTCAACGCCACGACGGCCGGCATCGGGGCGCCGGTGGCGAGTACGGCCGAGGACGCGACCAGCGTCATCATGTCGGTCGTGGCGATCCTCCTGCCGGTGCTGGTGCTGGTCCTGCTGGCCGGTCTGGCGATAGGTGCCGGGGCGTTGCTGCGCCGACGGGCCGACCGGCGGCGGGCGCGGCGGAGCCTCCGCGGCGGCTACCTGCCACTGGGCCGCGAGTGACGGCGGCTGGACCGACCGAATCCCCCCGAGCCGGGCCGGGTCCGGCCTACAGTCGAGCTGCCGGGCTACGCCGAGCTTTCGATCGGGTACGCGAACTGGGGGTGGTAGCGATGACCACGATGCTCGAGATGCCGCGGGTGCGCGACTGTGCGGTTTACCTGTGCGCGTACAACCAGCAGGGCTGCCACGCGTTCGCCATCACGATCGGCACCAGCGACCACGCCCACTGCGAGACCTTTACCGAGGGGCCCAACAAGGCGGGCATCGAGTCCGTGATCGCGCAGGTCGGCGCCTGCAAGCGGGCCGACTGCCGGCACAACGACGGGCTGGAGTGCACGGCTCCCGCGATCACGGTCGGTCCGGATCAGGACACCGCGGACTGCCTCACGTACGAGCTGGCTGGCTGACCGGCAGCCCGTTCGCTTCCCGCACGACCGTCACGAGTTCGTCGATGATCCCGGTCAGCGCGTAGTCCTTCGGGGTGAAGACCCGCGCCACCCCGGCCCGCCGCAGCTGCGCAGCATCGGGCTCGGGGATGATCCCGCCGACCACGACCGGCAGGTCCGCGCGGCCCGCGGCGCGCAACCCGTCGAGCACCGCCGGCACGGCGGCCAGGTGCGAGCCGGACAGCACCGACAGGCCCACGAGGTCGACGTCCTCCTCGACGGCGGCGGCCACGATCTGCGCCGGCGTCAGTCGGATGCCCTGGTAGGCGACCTCGAAGCCGGCGTCGCGAGCCCGAACCGCGATCTGCTCGGCGCCGTTGGAGTGTCCGTCCAGGCCGGGCTTGCCGACCAGCAGCCGCAGCCGCCCGGTGCCCAGCTCACGGGCGGTGGCGGCGGCCCGCTCCCGGACCGCGGCCAGGCTCACATCGGCGTCGGCGGCACCGCCGCTGGCTCCCGCGAGACCCG
>DASVMV010000195.1:0-7090 GCA_036384155.1 Micromonosporaceae bacterium | reverse complement strand
GGGTCACGTTCGACGAGCTGGTCGACGGCCTCCCCCTGGTGATCACCCGGGAGGTGGTGCTGCCGGTGGAGTTCGTGTTGGCCGCCCGGCCGGGCACCGGCCCGCCGACGGTACGCACCGTCGGAGCGCATCCGCAGGCCTCGACCCAATGCCGCCGCTGGTTGCAGGAACACCTGCCGGAGGCGACCGTCGTGGACGTGCTGTCCAACGGCGCGGCCGCTGAGGGCGCCGCGAGCGGGGCCGTCGACGCCGCGATCTGTGCGCCGGTCGGCGCCGCCCGGCACCGACTCGCCGTCCTGGCTGACAAGATCTCCGACCGGCCCGACGCGGCCACCCGCTTCATCCTGGTGTCCCGGCCCGGGCCGCCGCCTCCGCCCACCGGGGACGACCTGACGACGCTGGCCGTCTACATTGCCCACGACCGGGTGGGTGCCCTGCTGTCGGTGCTGACCGAGCTGGCCGTACGCGGGGTCAACCTCACGCGCATCGAGTCCCGCCCGACCGGCGAGGCCCTCGGCCGGTACGTCTTCTTTCTCGACTGCGCCGGACACGTCATCGACGTAAGGCTCGGCGAGGCGTTGCAGGGCCTGCGGCGGATCTGCGCCGACGTGCGCTTTCTGGGGTCGTACCCGCGGCACCGCACCACCGGCGCCCCGCGGCCGGTGCCGGCCCCGCCGGGGCTGAGCGACCTCGACTTCGCCGACGCCGCGGCCTGGCTGGCCCGGATCCGAGCGGGCGAGCTGAGCTGACCCCGGTACCGGGTCAGGCCCAACCCAGCTCATGCAGGCGCTCGTCGTCGATGCCGAAGTGATGGGCGATCTCGTGGACGACGGTGATGGCGACCTCGTCGATCACGTCATCGTCGTCATCGCAGATGCGCAGGATCGGCCGGCGGTAGATGACGATCCGGTCCGGTAGTACGCCGGAGTAGTCCCAGCCCCGAGAGGTCAGCGCGTGGCCTTCGTAGACGCCGAGCAGGTCCGGCTCGCCCTCGGGTGGCTCGTCCTCCACGAGAACCACCACGTTGCTCATCAGATCGAGCAGCTCCTGCGGCACCTCGTCGAGGGCGTCGGCGACCAACTCCTCGAATCGCTCGCGGCTCATGTCGACCGGCACCGGCCCATTGTGCCGTAGTGCGCGCAAACCCCTGCTCTGCGGCAATCCGCGGCCGATCGGCCGCCCATCCGGCAGGTGCATTTCTGTTGGTTTGCACCCGCGCCAGGGCTGCCGAGAGATGATGACGGCATGCGAATCGGCGTACTCGGCACGGGTGCCGTGGGCCAGGCCCTGGCCACCCGGCTCGTGGCTCTGGGGCACGACGTGATGATGGGTACGCGCGACGCCGCGAACCCGAAAGCGGCCGCGTGGGCCACCGCCGCCGGAGGTCCCGGCCCAGCCTCCGCCGGCACCTTCGCCGACGCCGTCCACCACGGCGAGGTCGTGATCAACGCGACCGCGGGAACGGCGTCCCTCGCGGCCCTGCAGGCCGCCGGCGGTGCGGAGGCGCTGTCCGGCAAGGTGCTGGTCGATGTCGCCAACCCGCTGGACTTCGCCCGGGGAGCCCCGCCGACGCTCGCGGTCGCCAACACCGACAGCCTGGGTGAGCAGATCCAGCGGGCGTTCCCGGGCGCGCGGGTGGTCAAGACGCTGAACACCGTCAACGCCAACGTGATGGTGCACCCCGAGAAGGTGCCGGGCGGGCACACGGTCTTCGTCGCCGGCGACGACCCGGCCGCCCGGCAGACCGTCATCGAACTGCTGCGGGAACTGGGCTGGCTGAACGGAGACATCCTCGACCTCGGTGGCATCCAGGCCGCCCGGGGGATGGAGATGTATCTGCCGCTGTGGCTGTCGATGACGGCCGCCCAGGAGACCCCGATGTTCAACATCCGCGTCGCGCGGGCCTGAGGTTCTGCCGCCGTCCTTGTCATGATGCTGGTCTTGTCATGATGCTGGTCGTGTCATGATGCTGGTCTTGTCATGATGCTGGGTAGGCCACGCACGGAAGGCGCGCCCATGCCGCACGACCCGTCCTCTCCGCACGATGCGGGCCGCCGCCCGGACGCCGCTGCCGACGAGCCCACTCCCGCCCGGCCCATTCCATCCGAGCCGGCTGTGATCGAATGGGGCGACGACACGTTCTCCCGCCGGCCGCCGCGCTGGCGGACCGCCCTCGACCGATTGGACCCGCTGCGCGGCGATCGCCGGGTAGCACCGCTTGCCGTGGCCGCGCTCGGGATGGCGGCCGTCTTCGGTTCGCTGGTCGTTCAGTGGGGGCGCATCACTATTCGTTCCTTGGGGCCTGACGGCGGCCGGACGGCCGACATCAGCGCGGCCGTGACGGACCTCGGCGGCCTGGGCGCTGGCTACGTCATCGGCGTACTCGGCGTCACCGGCTTGGCGGCCCTGGCGATCTTCGGCACGCCCGTGGCCCGGTCGAACGCCCGGATCGCCGGCGCCGCCACGGCCGGCGGTGTCCTCGTCGTCCTGATCGCCGCCAGCGTCTCGCTCGATGCCGCCGTCCGGCGGACGTACGTCCCTATCTGGCCGCAGATCGACGTCCAGGTCGCCTACGGGGGCGGACTCGTCCTGGCCTACCTGGCCACGGCCGCCATGGGCCTGGCCCTTTATCTGGCGGGCCGATCCGACGGTGGGTCCCCGGCCGCGGGATCTGCCGCCGGATCTGCCGGCGGACCTGCCGCCGACTCCGCCGGCGAGTCCGCGGCCGAGCCGGGCACGGCGACCGACGAGGTCCCCCCCGGGTCCATCGGCCGGCCCCGATCACTACCGGACCAGTCCCGGACCGAGGGGGACGTACGGGACGTGACGGTGCGGCCGACGGCGCCGTTCGCCCGGCCGGAGTGGGAAGACCGGTACCGGCCGTGACCGCACCGGGTCGGCCCTGCTCGCCCGCGGGGCACCCGGGTAAGCTCGGTTTCCGTGATTGACCTGCGCCTGTTTCGCGACGATCCGGACGCCGTACGCGCCAGCCAACGGGCCCGCGGCGAATCCGAGGCGGTCGTCGACGAGCTGCTGCGCGCCGACGAGGAGCGACGCGCCGCCGTCCAGCGGTTCGAGGCGCTGCGCGCCGAGCAGAAGCAGCTCGGCAAGCAGATGCCCCGGGTTACCGGAGACGAGAGGGCCGCGCTGCTGCGCCGCACCAAGGACCTGTCCGCCGAGGTGAAGGCGGCGGAAGCCGCGGTGACCGAGGCTGAGCGGACGCTGCGGGAGGCGCAGCTGGCGATCCCGAACATCATCGAACCCGGCACGCCACCGGGCAGCGAGGACGACTACGTCGTGCTGCGCGAGGTGGGCACCCGGCCCTCGATCGAGAATCCCCGCGACCACCTGGAACTGGGCGAGCTGCTCCAGGCCATCGACGTCGAGCGGGGCGCGAAGGTGTCCGGCAGCCGCTTCTACTACCTCACCGGGGTCGGCGCCCTGCTCCAGCTCGGGCTGCTGCAGCTGGCCATCGCCCAGGCCGTCGAGTACGGCCTGGTGCCGATGATCACGCCGTCGCTGGTCAAGCCGGACGCGATGGAGGGCACTGGGTTCCTCGGCCGCCACGCCACCGAGGTCTACCGGCTGGAAGCCGACGACCTCTACCTGGTGGGCACCTCCGAGGTGCCCCTCGCCGGCTACCACGCCAACGAGATCCTCCAGCTCGACGAGCCGCTGCGGTACGCCGGCTGGTCGTCCTGCTACCGCCGGGAAGCCGGGTCGTACGGCAAGGACGTCCGCGGGATCATCCGGGTGCACCAGTTCGACAAGGTGGAGATGTTCTCCTACTGCCGCCCGGAGGACGCGTCCGCCGAGCACCAGCGCCTGCTCGCTTGGGAGGAGGAGATGCTGGCCAAGGTGGAGATCCCGTATCGGGTGATCGACGTCGCGGCCGGCGACCTCGGTTCCAGCGCCGCCCGCAAGTTCGACTGCGAGGCGTGGGTGCCGTCGCAGGGCCGCTACCGCGAGGTGACATCCGCCTCCAACTGCACCACGTTCCAGGCCCGGCGATTGGGCATCCGCTATCGGGACGCCGAGGGCCGGCCGCAGATCGCAGCGACCCTCAACGGCACGTTGGCCACCACCCGCTGGCTGGTCCCGATCCTGGAGAACCACCAGCAACCGGATGGTTCGGTGCGCGTACCCAAGGCGCTGCAGCCGTACGTCGGCGGACGGGACGTGCTCGAACCTCGCTGACCGGGGCTGGTGTATCCGGCGTCAGCAGAATGTCGTGGTTAGGTTGCTGCGGGCGAGATACGGTTGCTCCCCCGTCGCCGCAGGCGCCACCGGCGTCCTGATCCGCACCGGTCCGACCGGGCCCGCAGGGCGGTCGGCGGGCCGAGGAGGAACCATGCCGCGACCTGGACTGCCCAAGCTGATCGCCACCGACCTGGACGGCACGCTCGTCCGCAGCGACAACACGGTGTCGGACTTCACCCACGAGGTGCTCGACCGGGTGCGGGCGGCCGGAATCCCCGTGGTGGGCGCCACCGGGCGAGGGCCGCGGCTCACCGAGCTGACCCGCACCGACATCCGGGCGGCCGACTTCCTGGTCATGGCCGGCGGCGGTCGGGTGGTGGACCAGAGCGACCCGACCGGGCCGGTGGTGCTGCGCGACGAGCGACTGTCCGGCTCGGTGCTGGCCGACCTGCTGACCCGGCTGGAGGCCGAGGTCGGGCCCCTCACGGTCATGGTCGAGGCACTGGACGCGCACGGGGCACCGCTCTGGGGGGACTTCGACCCGGCCTGGCCGTACCCGGAACGCTTCGTGGCCCGCGACCGGGCGGACTGCTTCGCCGGTGACGTCATCAAGGCTTTCGCGCGCACGGCGAACCACGACGTCGACGCGCTTCTCGAGACCGCCCGCCGGGTCGTCCCCGCCGGTGCGGCAACCGTCACCCAGGCCGGGCTCGGCTTCATCGAGATCCTTCCGCCGAACGTCGACAAGGCGACCGGACTCGACGTCGTCGCGCAGTCGCTCGGCGTCGATCCCGCCGTCGTACTGGTGTTCGGCGACATGCCCAACGACCTGCCGATGTTCGAATGGGCGGGATGGGCCCGCGTGGCGGTGGCAAATGCACACCCCACCGTGCGCGCCGTCGCCGACGAGATCACTTTGCGCAATGACGAGGACGGGGTGGCGATCTACCTCGATCGGCTACTGTCCCGGTGATGGGACGCCTGCCGCGGCTGATTGCCACCGATCTGGACGGCACCCTGCTCCGTTCGGATCGCACGGTGAGCGCCCGGACGGCCAACCTGCTCGACCGGCTCTCCGCCGAGGGCCGGCACGTCGTTCTGGTCACCGGCCGCCCGATCCGGTGGCTCGAGCGGGTGTACGACCACCTGGTGAGCCCGCTGCCGGCCGTCTGCGCCAACGGCGCGGTCGTCTACGACCCGGCGGACGACCAGGTGTTGCGGGCCGATCCGCTCGCGCCGGACGTGCTCTTCGAGGTGGCCCGCCGGCTGCGGGCGCACGTGCCGCAGGTCAGCTTCGCCGTCGAGATCACCGACGGCCGGGAGATGCGACACGAGGCCGGCTACCCGATCCACTGGGACCACACGCACGAGGCGATCCGGGCGGTCGAGACACCCGAGGACCTGACGAGCGCGCCGGCCGTCAAGCTTCTCGCCCGGGCCGGAGGACAGGATCCGGACGCTTTCGTAAAGCTGGTCGCCGGCGCGCTCGAGGGCCTGGCCGAGGCGACGCATTCGTCGAACACCGGCCTGGTGGAGATCTCGGCGGCCGGGGTGACGAAGGCGGCCGGCCTCGCCTGGCTCTGCGCCCGGCACGGGATCGGCGCCGACGAGGTGGTCGCCTTCGGCGACATGCCCAACGACGTGCCCATGCTCACCTGGGCCGG
Organism: Micromonosporaceae bacterium; assembly: GCA_036384155.1. Taxonomy (GTDB): domain Bacteria; phylum Actinomycetota; class Actinomycetes; order Mycobacteriales; family Micromonosporaceae; genus DASVMV01. Next base: position 1,226 of record DASVMV010000195.1, on the reverse strand, counting down.
CCGCGCGGTCGCGGTGGCCAACGCGCACCCGGCCGTACTCGACATCGCCGACGAGGTGACCCGGTCCAACGAGGAGGACGGCGTAGCCGCGTACCTGGAGGGCCTGTTCGGGGCCGCCTGACGCGGCCCCGCGCGCTACAGGTACTGCCCGGTGCCGTGGCCCTCGCCGGGCTGCCCGGGCATGGTGGGCACGACGGCCGGTCCACCCGGCGCCATCGGCAGGGCCTGTCGCCCATGTGTACGCATCTGCTCGAGCTGCAGGCGGGCGGCCATCTGTTGTGCCACGAGCGCCGCCTGAATCCCGTGGAACAGGCCCTCGAGCCAACCGACCAGCTGGGCCTGCGCCACCCGCAACTCACCCTCGCTCGGCGTGGCGCCTTCTTCGAACGGCAGGGACAGCCGGTCGAGCTCTTCGCGCAATTCGGGTGCGAGGCCATCTTCGAGCTCGGCGATGGACCGCTGGTGGATCTCCCGCAGCCGGTGCCGGCTGGCGTCGTCGAGCGGCGCGGCCCGCACCTCTTCGAGCAGCTGCTTGATCATGCTGCCGATGCGCATCACCTTTGACGGCTGCTCGATCAGCCGCGACGGGTCTTCGCCGGAGGAGTCCCCGGGCGTCTCCACCGTGCCGACCGGACGGCCGTCGGGGCCTACCACGACGACGGCGCCGGGGCGGGCGCCCGGCCCGAGGGGCTCGTCGGTGCTGTCCTGAGAACGAGGGGCATCCGTCATGCGCTCCATCTTCGCCCACGACCCGGCGGGCCGGTGCGCCGGGCGCCCGATCTCGCCGAAACGGCCACGCGGAGGCCGTTCGGGACAGACCGTTCCGCCCGGGCGACGCGCCTGGCCGCCCGCAGCCTTCGGACACTAGCCTCCGGGGGGTGACGGATCCCCGCAGCGTGCTCAGCCGGCCGGCACCCCCGCCCGAGCGCACGGTCGCCTACGGGGACCACCCCGACCAGGTGGCCGACGTCCGGTTCCCCCGGGACTGGCCCGCCGATCCGGCCCGTCCGCTGGTGATCGTCGTGCACGGCGGATTCTGGCGGGCGGAGTACGACCGGACCCACACCGGACCGATGGCCGCCGATCTGGCGGCCCGGGGTTACCTGGTGGCGCAGCTGGAATACCGGCGCACCGGACAGCCGGGCGGGGGGTGGCCGGGGACATTCGCCGACGTCGCCGCCGGCCTGGCGGCCCTGCCGTCGCTCGTCGGGCGGGCCGCGCCGCAG
>DASVMV010000194.1:0-4013 GCA_036384155.1 Micromonosporaceae bacterium | reverse complement strand
GGCCGCCCCGGCCGCGCTCAGCCCGGCCCGCAGCGGATCGGCGGCGAGCCCGGCGGTGTGCAGGACGTCGTACGTCGCCCGCTGGGTGGCCGTCGCGATCCCGCGCCGCGCCCGCAGCCGGGCCACCGCGAACATGGCGGCACCCAGCGCGCTCACCAGCGCCAGCACCGCGACCGGCGCGGAGAGGTTCGCTCCCACGCCCAGATCCTGTCGGTTTCCCGGACGGATCGCCAGGCCGGCGCGGGGGGCCGCGGCCGGGCTCAGTAGGCGCCCTTGCGGGCCAGCACCACGCCGATCGTGCGCCAGAGGATGCTCAGGTCGTACGCCAGCGACCAGTTGTCGACGTAGTACAGGTCGAGTCGTACCGCTTCGTCCCACGACAGGTCGGAGCGGCCGGAGACCTGCCACAGGCCGGTGATGCCGGGCCGTACGAGCAGGCGGCGGCGTACGTCGCCGAGATAGTCACCGTCGTCGGCGGGTAGCGGTCGCGGACCCACCAGCGACATCTCCCCGCGAATCACATTGATCAGCTGGGGCAGCTCGTCGAGGGACGAGGCGCGCAGCAATTGACCGACGGGGAAGACCCGCGGGTCCCGCTTCACCTTGAAGAGCATGCCGTCGGTCTCGTTCTGGTCGATCAGCGTCGCGCGGCGCTCTTCGGCGTCAACGTACATGGTGCGGAACTTCCACACCCGGAACGTGCGGCCCTCGTGCCCGACCCGAAGCTGCCGGAAGAAGATCGGCCCGGGGTCGGAGACCTTGATGGCGATGGCGATGACGAGGAAGAGCGGTACGAGAAGCAGCAGGCCGAGGCCGGCCGCCATCCGGTCGAGGAGGCTCTTGGCGAGTAGCGCCGGGCCGGAGAGGGTGGGTTCTTCGACATGCAGCAGCGGCAGGCCCTCGATCGGCCGGATGTGCACCCGGGGGCCTGCGATGTCGGTGAGCTGCGGCGCGACGATCAGGTCGACGCCGGAACCCTCCAGCTGCCAGGCCAGCCGGCGCAGCTCGCCCGGCTCAGCGCTGGCCGATCCACAGACCGCGATCGTGTCGGCGCCGACCTCGCGCACCAACGCGAGCACGTCCCGGCCGGCGTAGACGGGCACCGGCGTCTGCACCCCGCGGGCCGCGGCGTAACCGTCGGTCAGATGGATCGCGACCGGTTCGAGACCCGCCGCCGGGCTGCGGGTGACCGCCGTGTGAACCTCGAGCGCCTCCGGGAGGGTGCCGACCAGGATCAGCCGGTGCGTCGCGTGGCCGCCCCGTCTGCGGACGAAGTGGAGCACTGTGCGGGCCAGGAATCGGACGACCAGGATGAGCAGCATCGTGCCCAGCAACGCCGTGCCGACGGTCATCCGGGACAGGTCGGTCTTAGTGGCGAACGCCAGGAACGAGACGCTGGCCGCCACCGCCACCGACGCCCGGACGACGCGCTTGAACTCCTCGGTGCCGAGCCCGAGGTGCCGGCGGTCGTACGCGCCGTTGGCCCAGAGGGTGATCAGCCAGCCGAGCGGGAGCAGGACGTAGGAGACGATGTGGAACCAGGCGGCATTGTTCTCCCCGATCGAGAAGCCGGCCATCGCCTGGTCGAACGTCATGATGGCGATCCGGCTCGTCAGGGCGGCGGCGCCGAAGTCGAGCAGCAGCAGCAGTAACGTGTACGGGCGGTGCCACCGCGAGGCGCGGCGGCGGCCTCGCGCCCAGGCGGAGCGCGGCACGCCGTTGTGCGACATCGGGGCGGGCGGCTGGATCTCGAAGCTGTCGACGTGGCGTACGCCGTTGCTCCGGCCGGTGCTGGCCGCCGGGCGCTGGAGGCTGGTTGTCACCTCACCTACGCCCTCCTGCTGCATGACACGTGCCGCCCACTCGCTGTACGGGCTCGGGTCGCCCATCGTCTCAGTCTCCCATGGGGGAGTCGGGGAACGCCGACCCGCGGGACGTCGATGCCGGCCATGGCCGGGACCCGGACCGGCCGATCGTTGGGGGTGCTGCGATCGACGCCACTATACCGACGCAGCTCCGGGGGGAAAGGTACGCAGGATCGGCCGTTTGGTCCTTTGATGGGCGGTTCGGAACGGCGTGCAGCGGGCCAATTACCTAGCGCACAATCCGGGAGAGGCGGCGGTCGGCGAGCGGCTTGCCACCGGTCTGGCACTGGGCGCAGTACTGGAGGCTCGAGTCGGCGAACGACACCTCGCGCACCGGGTCGCCGCAGACCGGGCAGGGCAAGCCGGTTCGGGCGTGTACCCGCAAGCCGGAGCGCTTCTCGCCCTTCAGTTCGGCGGCCCGCTGGCCGACCGAGCGGGCCGCTGCATCGCCGAGCACCTGGCGGGTGGCCTCGTGCAGGGCGGCGAGCTGGGCGTCGGTCAGCCGGTCGGTGATCGCGAACGGCGACAGCCGGGCCGCGTGCAGGATCTCGTCGGAGTAGGCGTTGCCCACCCCGGCCAGCACCTCCTGGTTAGTGAGCACCCCCTTGAGCTGCCCCCGCCGAGCGCGCAGTCGGGCCGCGAACGTGGCCAGGTCGACCGCGAGGGCATCCGGCCCGAGGCGGGCCACTCCCGGCACCTGGGCCGGATCGGTCACCAGGTACGCGGCCAGGCTCTTCTGCGTGCCGGCCTCGGTGAGGTCGAACCCCGACCCGTCGTCGAGGCGTACCCGCAGCGCGATGGGTCCCTTGCCGGGCTTGAGCGGCGCCGCCGACGGGAACCGGTCCCGGTAGTGCAGCCAGCCGGCCCGGGCCAGGTGCACCACCAGGTGCAGACCTCCGTCGAGTACGAGGTCGAGGAACTTGCCGTGCCGCCGCGCGTCGGTGATCTCCCGGCCGACGGCGGCCGACGGCGGGGGGTCGTACGTCTTGAGCGCGCTGATCGCGGCCACCTCGAACCGGTCGACACGGTGGCCGACCGCGCGGTCACGCAGATAGGCGGCGAGCGCCTCCACCTCGGGCAGTTCCGGCACGGGCACAACGGTAGCCTGGGCGCACCATGAAGGTCGTCGTCGCGCACAACCGTTACCGGCAGGCCCAGCCCTCCGGCGAGAACACGGTTGTCGATGCCGAGATCGAGCAGCTCGCGGCGGCCGGCGTCGCGGTCCTGCCGTTCCTGCGCAGCTCGGACGAGATCCCCGCCCTGCCGGCCACGGCCAAGGCGCTGCTGCCGGTGTCACCGATCTGGGCGCCGCGCGCCCAGCAGGAGCTCTCCCGGCTGATCACCGAGCACCGGCCGGACGTGCTGCACCTGCACAACCCGTACCCGCTGCTCTCGCCGTGGGTGGTGCGCACCGCTCACCGGCACGGCGTCCCGGTGGTGCAGACCGTGCACAACTACCGGCAGGTCTGCTCCTCCGGCCTGTACTTCCGCGACGGCATGATCTGCCAGGACTGCCGCGGCCGGGCGTTCGGTCTGCCGGCGGTGGTGCACCGCTGCTACCGCGGGTCCCGGGCGCAGAGCGCGATCATGGCCACGACCCTGGCCGTGCACCGGCCGACGTGGCGGTCGGTCGACCGGTACATCGCCCTCACCTCCGCCGTGGCCGAGCACCTGCGCGGGTACGGCATCCCGCCGGACCGGATCGTGGTCAAGCCGAACGCGATCCCCGACCCGGGCCCGCCGCCGCCGCTGGGCACGGGGTTCCTCTATTTCGGCCGGCTCTCCCCCGAGAAGGGGCTGGGCCTGCTGCTCGACGCCTGGCGCCGACACCCCGACGGGAGCCGCGGCCCACTGCGCATCGCCGGCGACGGCGAACTGCGCCCGCTGGCGGAGGCGGCGGCCGCCGAACGGGCCGATGTCGACTACCTCGGGCCGCTCGATCGGGCGGGGGTGGCCGCGGCGCTCCGCGCCACCGCCGTGGTGCTTGCCGTACCGACCTGGCACGACGTGCTGCCGACGGTGGTGATCGAGGCGTTGGCCGCCGGACGGCCGGTGGTCGGCACGGCACTCGGCGGCGTGCCGTACGCCGTGGGGGACGCGGGTTGGACGGTGCCCGCCGATCCGGCGGCGCTCGCCGCGGTCCTGCCG
>DASVMV010000193.1:0-13437 GCA_036384155.1 Micromonosporaceae bacterium | reverse complement strand
CCGTACGCGCCGCCGTCGGCCACGATGAGGTACGTTCGCCCGCCGACCGCGTCGAACCTGATGTCGTGCCAGGTGCCCCAGTCGGTGCGCCCGATCTGGGTGAGTGAGCCGTACCCGGTCCCCGTGTAGACGGCGAACATGTTGGTCGTGTTCGCCTCGCCGACCTCGAAGGTCACCGGTCCGGAGGCCGGCGCGGTCCACCGGAACCAGACCGTCGCCCCCGGGGCGCGGTTGGGGTCGTGGCGCGGCTCGCCCGGCTCGGCCGTCGCGCGGATCGTGGTCGCGGTCCAGTCGGACGGCGGCGACACGCCTTGGCGGCCGGAGAGAGACACCGCGTTGGCGAGGTTGTCGTGCGGCGGCGGCTGGCTGCTCCACACCATGCGGAATGAACCGTTGGGGTAGCTATCGCCCTGCACCTGGATCGCGTAGCTCGCTCCGGCCGTCACGTGGACCGTGGTGCGGACGCCGGGATAAGCCCATTCGTCACCCGGATCCACCATCAACGGCGCCTCCGTCAAGGCGTCCACCCGGCTGCCGGTGTACACGTCCACGGTCGGGAACATCCGGTTGTCGGTCACCCAGAAGGACACCGTGCCGCTGGACGGCGCCGTCCAGCGGTACCAGACCGACGCGACCGGCGCTCCGCGACCGGTCGGCTCACCCGTTTCCCGGGTCGCCCACTCGGAGGTGCCCGTGACGCTACCCGTGGCGCCGGAGACGGCCGTCGCCGCGGCGAACGCGTCGTTGGCGGGCGGGGGTGGCGGCGGTCCCCAGCGCAACGTGGCGGTCCCCGGCCAGTGCACGGTAGAGCCCTCCCAGCCGGCCAGCCGGATCCGGTAGGTGGTGCCCGTCGTCACCGTGAAATCCACCCGGGAGCCCATCGTGGCCACGCCGTAGCCGTTCTCGCCCTTGAGCGCGAGTGTGCTGAGAGTGCTCCCGGTGTAGACCGACAGCAGGGGGTGGTCGGCGGGGTCGGCGCCCGTCCAGAACCGGACCGGGCCGCTGGTCGGCGCCGTCCAGGTGTACCAGATCGAGCCGTACGCCGCGCCGGGCTCACCGGGTTCGACCGTGCTGTCCGCCACCCGCCCGGTCACCGACCCGGCGCTTCCGGTCAGCGTCTGCGCCGCCGCGAACGCGTCGTTCGGCGGCCGCCACGAGGTCACCGCAGACCAGTGGAGCCGGAAGCGACCCTGCGACATCTCGGGCCCGGACAGCAGGATCGTGTAGACCTGCCCCGCGACGGCGTCGAGGCCGGCGGCGCTTGTGTGGTCGGCGCCGACGACACCGCGGAAGTCGTCCGGGTCCATCCGCAGGTCCACCGCGTCGTCGTTCCAGGTCGCCATGGGCAGCGGTGCGAGTGAAGTCCCCCAACCGCGGTAGACCCGCAACTGGGTATCGAAGTCACTGGTGATCGTGTCGAAGACGTAGAGATCCGTCGATGGTGCCGTCCAGCGGTAGAACACCGATGTGCGGTCGCCCGGTTCGTCGGGCTCCGACCTTGTGGCGCCCACGTTGTGACCGTCGATGGTGCCGCTCGTTCCGCTGATGTGGGTGGCGTTGGCGATGTAGTCGTTCGGTGGTCGTGGCGGGAAGAGCGACCAGGTCAGTTCGGCGATGTCGGGACCGTAGACGAGGTCGGTCACGTCGACCGCGATGGAGTAGGTCACGCCGGCAACGACGTCGACGTCGAGCACGACGGGATCAAGTCTGGTCTGCCGGGCGCCCGCGACCCGGGTGAGCGCATTTACCGCGGAACCCCGATAGACGGACAGCACGGTGTAGTCGCCCTGCGACACCAGGTGCAGCCGGCCCGCGGCCGGCGCGGTGTACCGCCACCACACCGACCGGCCGCCGGCGAATCCCTCGTGCGCCGGCTCACCCCCCTCTTTCGTCGCCGACCAGGTGTACGACCTCGAACTCCCCTGGGAGCCGGCCATGCCGAAGGCGTTAGCGAACATGTCGTTGCGGGGCGGCGGGATGTCGACTTGCCAGGAGATCTTCACCTGGCCCTCGGCACCGGCCTTGCCATCCACCGCGACGAAGTACGTCCGGCCGCCGACCCCCTGGAACGACACCCGGCTCGCGCCAGCGCCAGCCGAGTCGTCGTCCGCGACCACCGCCGTCAGCCCGCCGACCCAGGTGCCGGTGTAGACGCCGAGAACGGTGTTGATGCCCGATCCGGCGGTCGACAGGGTCACGGTCGCGGCGACCGGAGGCGTAATCTGCCACCACAGGGAGTGGCTGGCCGGCGAGCCGGCATGGGCTGGCTCACCCGCCTCGGCGGTCGCCCCGACGTTGTCGGTCAGTTCGCTGCCGGTCAATGGGAGCGGGGTGTCGTTCGCCAGGCCGTTGGCGCAGGAGAAGGCGTCGTTGCAGTGGTTGAGCTTGATCAGCGAGAACTGGAACGGCGGCTGCACGCCGACCACACCGGATGCGGGGTACCCCTGGCTGTCCACCTGGATGCGGTACGTGGTTCCCGCCTTCGCCGTGAATCCTAGGGACCCGCCGTCGACATTGCCCTTCCGGGCGACACGGGTCAGCGCCCCGAGTGACGAGCCCTCGTACACCGTGACGATGAGGTGTTGCGGAAGCTCGCTCCCAGACATTTGGACAGTGATACCGGGCGTCCATGAGAACCACACCGTGCGCCGGCTCGTGTACTTGTCCAGCGGCTCGTCGGCCTCGGACGACGCGGCGCAGTTGTCGCCGGTGAACACCGGATCGAGCGAGGTGACCACCCTCGCGGCCGCGAAGTTGTCGTTGGCCGGCGGGCTGTACGGCGCCCACCGCAGTACCGTTCCGCCCCAGGTCACATCCCACATGGAGCCGGTGAGGGCGATGGCATAACTGGTGCCGGCGGTGGCGTGGAGCACGTTCACCGCCCCGTCGTAGGCCGTCGGCGGGCACCAGTCGTACGGCGGGCGCTGGAGGGTGGACAGTGACGTCCCGGTGTAGATCGCCATGTCGGGCTTGAACACGCCCGTCGTGGCGTCGAAGCGGTACAGGCCAGATTGTGGTGCGGTCCACCGGTACCAGATCGATGGCGGCGGGTATTCGCCCGGCTCGCCCGGCTCGGTCGTCGCACCGGCGATGTTGCCGTTGACGCTGCCCGAGGTGCCGCTGAGGACTTGGGCGTCGGCGAAGTCGTCATTCGGCGGGGCAGCCAGGCTGGCGCTGGCGGAAATCGGGACGCCGACCAGGGCGCCGAGGACCGCGAGAACGACCACCGACACTCGCCACCGCCACATGGCGCCCCCAGTAGCCCGCGTCGGCGCGCGCCCACATCGGACTGTGCTCGACTCTAGCGAGGCCGCGCCGAGGTGGGACACATCGGCGATCCCCCGATAATTCACATGACGCAACAAATACCGGTTTACCGGCCACCGGAGCTAGTGGGTGTTCGCACTGCCCGCGGGTTCACGGGGCGGGCCAGGCGAGCATGCCCGCGATCGGCCGGTCATAGGCGTACGAGGTCGGACGCGGCGCGCCCGGCCGCCACGTGAGGAGCAGCAGCCGGCGCTCGTCGCGCCGGACCGCGACTGCCATCGGCGTGATCGAGCCGGTGCGCGCATCGTGCAGGGCCATGGCGCCGGTCGCCAAGTCCGTGAACACGATCGCCCAGTGCCGGTCGAATGGCTCCACCCACGCGTACGTCGTCTGCTCGGCGGCGGTCTGGGCGAGAGGTTGGGTGCCACAGGGGACCTTCCGCGGGGCTTGTACCGTACGCCCGCCGGGCCGCACCCGCCGGATCGAGCAGTTCGACGCCGAGAGGTACTCCTCGACCCAGAGGTCGTCGCCCTCGGCCACCGCGACGCTGCCGAGCGCCGGACGGTCGACCACCGTCACCGACGGGGTCCCGGGCAGCGCCGGCTCCCGCCTCGTCGAGAACCGGAACCGGCCGAACTCCCTCGCGCTGGTCCTTTCATCGAGCAACATCGGGCTGCGATCCCAGCGGGCCAGCCAGCCCGTGACGGCGACCCGGCGCGCCGCCTGCGGACCCCGGTCGACGTCGTGGAACCAGCCAGCGGAGCGCAGCCGTGCGACGGCGGGAAGACGTGGTCGCGTTCGCCCCGACTGTCTAGGTAGGACACGCTGTCCCGGTCCAGCCGCCAGCGCAGCACCCGGACGTCTTCGGTCCGCGGACCGATCTGGAAGACGGCGAGCAGGCGGTCGTCCAGCCGCCGCAACTGCAGCAGCCGGGCCTCCCGGTAGTACCGGTAGAGCTCGGCGAAACCCGTTCGAACCCGGGATCGGTCAGCAGGCCGGGCAACGCGGCCGGGTCGACGTCGTCGAACCGGAAGGCCTCTCCCTCGCGCAGGAACCGGTGCAGCGAGAACACGTCCCGCACCTGCGTCTCCGGCTTGAGGCCGATGAAGACGTTGTAGCCGAAGAGCATCAGCCCGCCGACCGACATGATGTCGCGGGGTACGCAGTTGTGCTCCGTGCGTACCCGATCGGTGCCCACCAACCGCAGCTCGGCGCTGCCGAAGGTGCTCAGCCGGCGCGCGTTGAGCGCCTCGGCGCGGCGGGCCAGTTCCGCGGCGCGTTCATGCAGCCGGCCACGCAACACCTCGTACGTGCTGGCGTCGAGGTCCCCGCGGCCGGTGCCGGGGGCGGCCTCGGTCGCGACGTCAGTCACCAGAACGGCGCTGCGTCGGGCCGTGGACCGCGGCCACCGGCCCCTCGGCGATCCCCAGGCGCTGGGCGGTGTCGAGCAGCGAGCGCAGCTTGTCGATGTCGGACCCACCGGCCCGGATCTGCTGCAGCAGGAAGGCCGACAGGGTCAGGTTGGACACGTCCGCGCTGCTGACCTTGCCCAGCAGCGCGCTGAGGTCCTCGGTGAAGCTCGACGAGCCGTCCAGCCACGGTTTCGCCAGGCCCTGCGCGACGTCCGAGTGCCGCACGAACCCGTCCACGCTCTTGCCCATCGAGATCGAGTTGAGCAACCGGTCGAAGAAGACGCTGTCGCCGCCGACGATGTCGATGTTGGCCTTCTCCAGCCCTTTCGACACGACCTCGGCCTGGGCCACCGCGACCTGCCGCTGGACATCGATTCCGGCCAGCCGGATCTCCTTCTCCGCCTCCAGCCGCAGGCGGTACTCCTCGTGCTGGCGGGTCGCCTCGTCGAGCGCGGCCATCGCCGTCGCCTTCTCCGTCAGACCCTCGGCCTCGCCCTTCAGCTTTTCCCGTACGGCCTCCGCCGCCACCAGCGCCCTCTCCCGGTCGATGGCCGCTTCCGCCCGGCCGACCTTCTCGATGGCGGCGGCGTTCCGCTCGCGTACCTGCACCTCGGCCAGGCCCTCGGCGGCGGCCTCCGCCTGCTGCCCCTCGGCCAGCCGGATCTTGGCGCGGGCGTCGAGCTCCACGGTCTGCTGGCGGGCTTCGGCCAGGACGAGCGCCTCGCGGGCCTTGTGCTTCGCGGCGGCCTCGGCCTGGATCACGACCGCCTGGCGGGTCCGCTCGGCCTCCTCGACCACTCGCAGCCGCTTGATGTTCTCCTCCAGCTCGGCCACGGTCTTATCAACGGCGATCCGTTCCCGGACCACCTCGGCGATGGCGCGCTTCTCCGCCTCGACCTCCTTGTCCTTCGCGATGGTGGACAGTTCGGTCTCCCGCTGGCGGGCGATGACCTCGAGCAGCCGGTCCTTCTCGATGCGCTCGGACTCGATGGCGATGACGCGTTCCTTGTTCTTCTCCACGACCGCGATCTCGCGGGCCTGGTTCTCCCGCTGAATCCCGAGTTGCTCGTCCGTACGCAGATGCGCGGCCTGCGCCTTGAGTCGCTCCTCGGCCTGCACCTTGGTGGTCTCGGCCTCCTCGCGCGCCCGCATGGTCTCGACCTCGCGCCGCTGCTTGATCTCGGCGTCGGCCTGCCGGCGTTCGAGCTCGAGGATGGCTTCCCGGGCGTCGACGTTCTGCCGGGTGATCTCCTTCTCCTCGTTGCGCTGGAACTCGTTGGTCCGAATGTGCTCGATCGCCGTCAGCTCGGTGATCTTGCGGATGCCCTGCGCGTCGAGGATGTTGTTCCGGTCGAGCCGGGTTATCGGAGTCTGCTCGAGGAAGTCGATCGCCGCGTCTCCCAGGCTGTAGCCGTTGAGGTCGGTGCCGATCACCCGGATGATCTGATCGCGGAACTCGTCGCGCTTGGTGTAGAGGTCGACGAAGTCGAGTTGCTTGCCCGACCGTCTTGAGCGCCTCGGAAACTTGGCGTTGAAGAGCTCCTGCAAAGTCTCCTGGTCGCTGGCACGGGCCGTGCCGATGGCCTGGGCGACCTTGACGACGTCTTCGGCGGTCTTGTTCACCCGCACGAAGAAGGTGATCCGGATGTCGGCCCGGATGTTGTCCCGGCAGATCAGGCACGGGCGGTCAATTTGCATGACCCGCCGATCGGCGGACCGGGCTGGGTCACCGGGTCGGCGCGACGCGGCCCTCGACCGCTGCGAGGGCGATGTCCCGCCGGTGCTGGGCGCCCTCGAACGACACGCCGTCGACCAGGGCGTACGCCCGCTGGCGGGCGGCGGCCAGGCTGAGTCCGGAAGCGGTCGCGCAGACCACCCGACCGCCCGCGGTCACCACGGAGCCGTCTTCGGCCCGGGTCGTACCCGAGTGGATGATGCCCGGCCGGTCGGCGCCGGTGATCCGGTCGCCGGTTCGCGGCTTGGCCGGATACCCCTCGGCCGCGACCACGACGGTCACCGCCGCCCCGCCCCGCCACCGCAGCGGCGGGTGCGACGCCAGCGCGCCGGTCGCTGCCGCGTACAGCGGGCCGGCGAGCGGCGTCTCCAGCAGCTCGAGTACGGCCTGCGTCTCCGGGTCGCCGAACCGGGCGTTGAACTCGATGACCTTGGGGCCGGCGGCGGTGAGGGCGAGCCCGACGTAGAGCAGGCCGGCGAACGGGGTGCCCCGGCGGCGCAGCTCGGCCAGGGTCGGCCGGACCACCCGCGCCATCACGTCATCGACCAGATCCGGCGGCGCCCAGGGCAGCGGGGCGTACGCCCCCATGCCGCCGGTGTTCGGGCCGGCGTCGCCGTCGCCGACCCGCTTGAAGTCCTGCGCGGGCAGCAGCGGCAGCGCCGCGTTCCCGTCGGTGATCACGAAGAGCGACACTTCAGGCCCGGGCAGGTACTCCTCGATCACGGCCCGTCCGCACTCGGCGGCGTGCCGCTCGGCCGCCGCGCGGTCGGTCGTCACCACGACTCCCTTGCCCGCGGCCAGCCCGTCGTTCTTGACCACGTACGGGGGGCCGAACTGGTCGAGAGCGCGGGCCACGGCTGCCGGATCGGCGCAGGTCACCGCGCGGGCGGTCGGTACGCCGGCGGCGGTCATGACTTCCTTGGCGAACGCCTTCGAGCCCTCGAGCCGAGCGGCTGCGGCGGACGGGCCGAAACAAGCGATGCCCTTGGCGCGTACGGCGTCCGCGGCGCCGGCCACCAGGGGCGCCTCGGGACCGATGACCACGAGGTCTGCACCTGTCTCCACGGCCAGTGCGGCAATGGCGGCCGGATCGGTGATGTCGACCGGACGCAGCTCGGCGACCTCGGCGATGCCCGGGTTGCCCGGAGCCGCGATCAGCAGCTGGACCGAGGGATCCGCCGCAAGCGCCCGCGCTAAAGCGTGCTCGCGGCCCCCGCTCCCGATGAGAAGCACCCGCACGCCGCCCGATCCTACGCGCCCACCCCGCCTCTCCCGGTTCCGGCGGCGATCGCCCCGCTGACCGTGTACGGGATGTAGTCGGGGCGGAGGGTGTCCGCCCACGTGAAGCGGAGTACTGTCCAGCCGGCGTTGACCAGCAGGTTCTGACGGCGGCGATCGGCCAACACCGCCTCCGGCGTACCGTGTGGGCCTCTGCCGTCCGCCTCCGCGAGCACGCGGGCCCTCAGCCAGGCCAGATCTGCCACCCCGAGCAGGTAGCCATCCCGGTCCCGTACCTCGTGCTGCAGGACGTCCGGGGCCACCTTGCCGTCAACGCAGCGCAGGCGCACCCGGGTCTCCAGCGGCGACTGCGCCCGCCCATCGGCGTCAGCAAGGTAGCGGCGCGCCGTGACGGCGCCACGCCGACCCCTGATCACCACCCGGATCCGCAGCAAATCGTCGGGCCGTGATGAGCCGCCGGTTCAGGGCCGAGTCCACCAGGGAGACGGCGGCCCACCGCTCCTCTCGGAGGATCAGGTCGGCGATCGTCCGTGCAGGTGTGGTGGTTCTGATTCCGCTGACTTGGCCGAGTTCGGTCGGCGCGATGACCAACTGATGTACCAGCACGTCCGGATGAGCGCGCCGCATCGGCCTCGCGACCCGGCCCGGCACGGAAAGATGGATAGCGTCCCCACCACGTAAGCCGGTCTGGTGCAACTCGGCGGCGGTACCGAGAACGGCGGTCGCCGCCGGCCCGAACGACTCAATCGCCGCTCGAATCCGCGCCCGGCGGGGAACCCCATCGTGCAGATCAGGGTCGACGAGATAGCCAGCCCTCGCTACCACCCGCCAGCGGCCGGCTCGGCACAGTCGCTGTACCTCGTGCACCGTGTAGCCAGCCCCCCTGGCCTGCGCCAACGTCACGATCCCGTCCTGCTGGGCTGCGATGCGCCGGACGATCGTCAAAGCATCCACGTCGGCCGAATCTTCCGGCAAATGAAGATCGACTAAACCCCCTGTGGACGGTCCCGGGGGTCATGTGGACAACGTCCGCCCGTACCGTCCACCGGCCTGGTTGATCATGAAGTTATTGCTACGACACGCCGAAGAAAGTAGCAATAACTTCATGATCAACCAGGGGGGTCCGGTTTGACCCGGTCAGAGCAGGTCGTGGCGGACGACGTTTTCGTCGCGTCCAGGGCCTACGCCCACCACGCTCACCCGGGTGTTGCACAGCTCTTCGATGCGGGCGATGTACCGGCGAGCGTTCTCCGGCAGCTCATCTTCGCTGCGGGCCTTGGTGATGTCTTCCCACCAGCCGTCGAGCTCTTCGTAGACCGGCCGGGCATGGTGGAAATCGGTCTGCGTCATCGGCATGTCGTCGACCCGCTCGCCGTTGATCTCGTACCCGACGCAGATCGGCACCTTCTCCAGACCGGTGAGCACGTCGAGCTTCGTCACGACCAGGTCGGTGATGCCGTTGAGCCGGCAGGCGTACCGGGCCACCACCGCGTCGAACCAGCCGCACCGGCGCTCCCGGCCGGTTGTCGTGCCGTACTCGACGCCGATCTTGCGCAGATGCTCGCCGTTGGCGTCGAACAGCTCGGTCGGGAACGGCCCCGACCCGACCCGGGTCGTGTACGCCTTCGACACGCCGATCACCCGGGTGAGCGCGGTCGGCGGAATACCGGCGCCGACGCAGGCACCGCCGGCGGTCGGATTGGACGAGGTTACGAACGGATACGTGCCGTGGTCGAGGTCGAGCATCGTCGCCTGGGCGCCCTCCAGCAGCACCGTCTCGCCCCGGTCCAGCGCGTCCCACAGCATTGTGCGGGTGTCGGCGATGTACGGCCGCAGCCGCTCGGCGTACCCGAGGTACTCCTCCACCACGGCTTCGGTATCGATCGCCTTGCGGTTATAGACCTTGAACAGGATCTGGTTCTTCTCCCGCAGCACGAGTTCCAGCTTCTTGCGCAGGATGCCCGGGTCGAGCACGTCCTGCACCCGGATGCCCATCCGGGCCACCTTGTCGCCGTACGCCGGGCCGATCCCGCGGCCGGTGGTGCCGATCCGGGACGAGCCGAGATAGCGCTCCACCACCCGGTCGAGTGCCCGGTGGTGCGGCATGATCAGGTGCGCATCGCCGGAGATCCGCAGGCGGGACACGTCGACGCCCCGCTCCGCCAGTCCGTCGATCTCGTCGAGCAGCACCTTCGGGTCCACCACTACGCCGTTGCCGATGACGATGACCGCGTTGGGGGACAGCGCGCCCGAGGGCATGAGGTGCAGGGCGTACTTCTGTCCGTCCGGCGTGATGACGGTGTGCCCGGCGTTGTTTCCGCCGGAGTACCGGACGACGTACTGGACCCGCTCGCCCAGCAGGTCGGTAACCTTGCCCTTGCCCTCGTCGCCCCACTGCGCGCCGAGGAGCACGATCGCTGGCATCTCTTTACCCGCCTCTACGGGGCTCGGGTGCCAGGTGGCAACCGCGCTGCGAGCCCGGGATGTCAGGCTAACAACAAGAGGTCACGGCCCGGCCGGCAGAGGCCGCCGGGGAAGCGGGGAGGCCCGATCAGGTGTACGACGTGGTGCTGCTGACCCTCGAGCCGGCACGCGCGGAGACGGAGTGTGCCGCGGCGTCGGCGGCCGACTCGCCGCGGGTTCCGGTGCGGTCCTGTGCCGACGCGCTCGCGGCCGCCGGCGCCCGGGTGGAACACGTCGCCGCCCGGTCCGACACCGAGATCGACGCCGTGCTGGCCCGGCTCGACGGCCCGTCCCGCGCGGACGGGCTCACCTGGCCGGATCCGGACGGCAAGACCCGACTGGTGGTGGTGGCCGCCACCGACGGCCAGTTGCGCGCCGTCGTCCGGCGCATGGTTCGCCGGTACACGCCGCCGCCCAGCCGCCGCCCGGACGACCTTCCCGGCAACCGTACGGTTCCCGACCTGCCGCCGATCGGCGTACTTCCGCTGGATCCGGCGCGCGGTCCCGCGCAACGGGACCTGGTGGCGCGACTCGGCCTGCCCCGCGATCCGGCGGCGGTCGCCGCCGCGGTGCTCGGCGACCGGGTACGCCGGTTGGACCTCCTGCGCAACGACGGTGGCTCGGTAACGCTCGACGGAGTGCTGCTGGGCGGGGCGGATGGACGCCGTCCGGTGCCGTGGCGGGGTCGGGTGGAGGTAGACGACCTGGTCCTGTCGGCCGGCGACGACCCCGTGCTGGCCTGCGCCATCGGCAATGCGGGCGGATATGCCGTACTGGACGGACTGCCCCTGCTGTCGGATGTCGACCCGACCGACGGGGTGGTCGAAGTCGCGGTGGCGGTTCCGGTGGTTGCCCGGTCGTTCCTCCGCTCCCGGGTACGGGTCGAAGTGCGCCGCGCCCGCGGACGCGCGGTGGCCGTCAATCCCCGCGACGGCGATCTGCCCTATCTGGACGACGGGGTCGCGGGCGACCTGGGACGCAAGCGGTCCTGGTGGACCGAGCCCGGGGCGTGGGCGGCCTTCGATCGCTGATCGGCGGCGGTGGCTCGGTCCTGAGATCTGCGGGCCGCGGCGCGGCTTGCCTATCCTCAGGCGGGGACAGGGGAGGTAGCGGTGGCCGAGAACGTTCCGCACGGGGCAGCGGGCCCCGGGGCGCCCGGGCCCGAGCGCGAAATCGAGCCGTTCTGGCCCGAAGACGTCCCGCTCGATCGGCCGCGACCGCCGGACGCGGCGGCTCCGCCGCCGTGGGCCGCCCAACCGCCGAGCGCGCAACAGTGGGCCCCACCGCAGGCGGCCCCACAGCAGGTGGCTTACCCGCCAGATCGGCACCAGGCGGACCCGCACCAGGCGAGCCCGCAGCAGCCCAGGCCGCAACGGGCCGGGGTGGATTACCGGCCGTCGGAGGTATCGCCGGCGGCGCAACCGGAATCGGCCGCGACGCCGCCGGTCGTGTCCGCGGCACCGCCCGAGTATCCGTCCCGCCAGCCATACCTGCCCTCGCCGGTGCCGCCCGCGGCCCACCCAGCTGACCTGCCCACCCGCGCCTGGCCCGTGGTCTCCCCGCGCGAGCGCCCCGCCGGAGGGCCGGTCCCGGAATCCGGCGGAGGTCCGGCTCCGCAGCCCGGCGAACAGCCCGGCCGGGACGGCGGCCAGCGGCCGGAGGTCCATCCTGGCGTGACCCCGGTTCGACAGCAGGCGTACGAGGAATCGGCCGGCGTGTACCGCGTGCCAGGCCAATCCGAAGCGGGGTGGGCGGATCGGCCGCCGGCGGCGCCCGCGGCGGCACAGCAGCCGGGCCTCGCGCCACACCAGCCAGGCCCCGCGGCGCAGCAGCCGGACTACTACTCCCCGCACTCGTACACCGAGCCGGTGTGGAACCCGGACGCCGTTGTGCCGACGGCCGAGGAGTTCGCGCGGCGCCGGGCCGCCCGACCGGCCAATCCGGTAGCGACCACCGGGGTTCGGGCCGCGCTCAACCGGTCTTCGCTCGGTCTGGTCAAGCTCGCGCCCAGCCGCTATGAGCAGGAGCTGCGCCGCGACATCGACACCATTCGCCGCAACTTCGGCGGCTTGCGGCAGGTCACCGTGGTCAACCCGAAGGGCGGAGCCGGTAAGACCGTGGCGATCCTGCTGCTGGCGATGACGTTCGGCCAGAAGCGCGGCGGTTACGTCCTGGCTTGGGACAACAACGAGACCCAGGGCACCCTCGGCATGCGCGCCCAGCAGGACTTCCACTCGCGTACGGTGCGCGACATGCTGCGCGACCTGGGTCAGTTCCAGGGTGCGCACGGGCGGGTCGGCGACCTTTCCCAGTACGTACGGGCGCAGGGCGAGGGCATGTTCGACGTCCTGGCGTCCGACGAGTCGGCCACCGGCGGTGAAATGCTGACAGCGGCGGCCTTCGCCGAGATCCGCGACGTGGTGAGCCGGTTCTACAAGCTGATCTTCGTGGACACCGGCAACAACGTACGGGCGCAGAACTGGCAGGCGGCCATCGACGCCACCGACCAGCTCGTGGTGACCATGTCGGCCCGCAACGACTCGGCCGAAACGGCCGCCCGGATGCTCGACCACCTCGAGCAGAGCGGCCGGCACCGCCTGGTCCGGCAGGCGGTCACGGTCGTGTCGATGCCGCCCTCCCGCCGGGAGATCGACCTACCGCCGATCCAGCGCCACTTCGCCGCGCGTACCCGGGCGGTCCTGCTGGCTCCGTACGAGCGGCTGCTCGACAGTGGCGAACCGATTCACTACGGCCAACTGTCCGGGGCCACCCGGGAGGCCTGGTTAAAGATCGCGGCAGCCGTGGGCGAGGGCCTCTAGCGCGGATTTCTCACGTGCTCGAAAGGGCGTCGGCGGCCGCCGGGTCGCAGTCGCGCAGGAACTGCGCGCATCGGGCGGCCTCGTCCGATTCGCCGATCTGGTCGGCGGCCCGGGACAGCAGATGCAGGCAGCGCAGGAAGCCGCGGTTCGGCCGGTGCGCCCACGGCACCGGCCCGTGGCCCTTCCACCCGCTGCGCCGCAGCTGGTCGAGCCCGCGGTGGTACCCGGTACGGGCGTAGGCGTACGCGGCGACGGGCTGCCCGGATCCGAGGGCGCGGCCAGCGAGCTCGGCCCACGCCGCACTGGAGGTCGGGAAGCTGGCGGCGGCGGAGGTGTACGCCTCGTCGGTGTGCGCCGCCGCTGCCGCGGCCAGCGCCGCGTCGGCGTCGCTGTTGACGGGCAGGAGGGTCGCCGGCGGTTCGGGCAATAGGTTCTGCATCGGACCATTCAACCCTCCCGCAGCGGGCCACAAAAGCCGACGGCGCGTGGAGATGAGCTGAAC
>DASVMV010000192.1:0-3803 GCA_036384155.1 Micromonosporaceae bacterium | reverse complement strand
CGCGAGCCACGATGCCGCGCCGGCGCCACCCACCTCTGGCGGATCTAGAACGTCTGTTGTCGCTGAGACGACAACAAACGTTCTAGATCCAACGCCGCGCACGGTGACGGTGGCGGCGAGCCGGTTCGGGCCGGGTCATCTGGGTGAGCTGACCCAGCCGGTGCCATTCGAAATGGTCGATGACGCGCTCGAACGCACCGGCAGGGCGCAAGGCCGGGTTCGGTTGCTGCCAGCCCGTGTCGTGGTCTATCTGCTACTGGCTGGCTGGCGGTTGGCTGAACTTGGCTACGTGCAGGTCTGGCATCGGCTGACCGCCGGTCTGCGCGGCATGGCCCTGCCTCATGCCCGACCGGCGTGTCCGTACCAAGGCCCGCATCGTCAAACGCGCGATCTCCACATACAACGCCCGCGGGCCGAACATCGACCGCACCAGCTACAAAGCCACCATAGAGATCAACATCCTCACCGCCGGACCTTGACACCCCACCGACAACCCCTAACTGAACGGCGTTGGGACTAGATCCGGGAGTCCAGCGAGGGCACTGTGAACAGCAACCGGGCGGCCGGCGGGTGAGCACTCCTTAGCGGGTCGCGGCGGCCACGCGCAGTCCCAAGCCGATGAGAACAGCGCCGGTGACCGCCTCCAAACGACGGCGGACCACCGGCCGGCGGAACCACGCACCAGCGCGTCCTACCGCCGCCGCCAAAGCAAGGTACAACGCGGTCTCGATAGTCACCTGCAGCAGCGCGAGGAGGGCCGTGGTGGTGAACAGCGGCCGGTCGGGCGGTATGAACTGAGGGTAGAACGCGATCATGAAAACGGCCGCCTTCGGGTTCGCCAGCATCACGACGCCGCCCTCACCGAAGGCCCTCCACCAGCCCTGCTTCGGGCCGGACTCCTCGGCGAAGTCCGGGACGGACCCCGTCCTCCGGCTTCGCCACGCGGCGCGCCACGCCCGTACCCCGAGGTAGAGCAGGAAGCCGGCGCCGATCACCCGGAGGACGACGAACGCGACTTCCGAAGCGGCCACCAAGGCCGCCAACCCCGCGGCGGCGAACAACGCCCAGAGATAGAGGCCGGCCTCCAGACCCAGCACAGTGGGCACCGCTCCGGCAAAACCGCGCAGTGCAGACCGGCGGAAAATCAACGCCATCGCCGGGCCTGGCGATGCCGAGATCAGCACGACGGCGACGACGAAGGCGGGTAACGAAGCGACCAGGTCCACGATGGGACAATCCCTGACGGCGTCGCTCTTCCTCAACCCTCAGGCACCGACGTCGCTGCCGTCTCGAATTCCGGCCGAGAAGCCGCCGTCGTCGTCGCGGCGGATTCTCCCGCTGTCCACCGCGAGCTGGAGGCCGTACCGGACCAGACTGTCGATCTTCTCGGTCCGGCGCCGATAGCCAAGGAGTTCAAGCCCGGCTCGGAGCAGCTGCTCCTCCCCCAGCCCGGGCGTCGACGCCACGGCATGCGCGAGCGCGTTAACCACCTCCTCGGGCGGCACCTCCTCGAACGCCCGGTCGGTGCTGGCCTGGGTTGTGCGGTAGGCGCACCAGGTCACCGGGTCGACGCCGACCGGCCAGGCGAACGTACCGACGCCGGGGTGATGGTGCAGCAACTCGGGATCGACCAACCGGAGTACGGCCGCGCGCCGGTCGTCCCGGGTCCGCGCGAAGCCGAACCGGGCGAGGGTGAGCCGGGCCAACCGCTGCTGCTCGATCGGCCCCTCGGCCGCGACGATCTCGCGCAGCGTCTCCCGCACCGCCGACCGGATGCGGCGGTCGGTGTCGAGGAGCTCGATATCGGCCTGGCGGCCGAGCGGCGTCGGTACGTACGGCACGAACGGGCTGGCCGTGATGTCGCTTCCGGCGGCCACCGGCTGCTCGTCCGCGCGGGGCGCCGGCACCACCGCGGCGGCCGCATCCTCGTCGGCTGCCTGCCGTTCCGCGAGCTCTGCCTCGCCGGCCGCAGCCACCGCGGCGTCGATTCGGTCCAGAAGGCCCGCACGGTCCCGGATCCACGCCGGCACCCAGACCCGCACCACCTGCGGCCAGCTCATGATGGACCGTAGGAGACCCGGCGCCGCGTCGCGGTCCGCCACCGTCGGCCGGCGACTCCACTCCGGACTGTCGAGCATCACCGCGACCTGCCACCGCTTGGAGCCGGCTGCCCGAACCGCGATGTCGACCGTGAAGTCGGACAGCCCGTGGGACGTGCTGACCTCGTACCCGCGCGCCCTGATCGCGTCGGCGACCTCGTCGCGGATGAGGCTCCGGCGTTCCTTGCGGTCGGGGGTCAGGTCCCCCAGCCGGTCGGTGCCGGCGGCGGCCATCTCGCAGTACGCCCGCAGGTGCTGGGTGCCGACGGCCGACGTCCGGGACAGGTCGATGTCGGTCGGATCGAAGGAGGCGTAGAGGACGACCTGACGGCGGGCCCGCGTGATGGCGACGTTCAGCCGCCGCTCGCCACCTGCCTGGCTGAGCGGGCCGAAGTTCAGCGGCAGTTGGCCGGTCTCGGCGTTGACGGAGAAGGCGAGCGAGAAGAGGACCACGTCGCGCTCGTCACCCTGCACGTTCTCCAGGTTCTTGACGAAGATCGGCTCGGCGACGGCGGTCAGGTGCTCCCGTACCAGCGGGTCCGGGCTCTCCTCGAGCCGGTTGAGGATGAGGTCGCGCTGCTGGATGTTGAAGGTGACCACGCCGATCGACTGCCCGGCCGTCGCCGGGTCGTGCAGCCGCCGCACGACCTCGTCGAGGATCGCGCGGGCCTCGATCTCGTTGGTCCGCGAGCCGCCGCGGTCGAACTGTCCGTGCACCCGGTGCCAGACGATGCCCGCCGAATCGCCGGCGCCGGGCGACGGCAGGCTGGAGAGCTTGTTGTCGTAGTAGTACCGGTTGGAAAAGGCGATCAGCGACTCGTCGTGGCTGCGGTAGTGCCAGGAGAGCCACCGCTGCGGCAGGCCGGATTCGACCGACTCGCTGAGGATGCTCTCCAGATCCTCCGGGACCGGACCGCCGGTCTCATCCGGCGGCTCGTCGGTGGCGTGGCTGGCCTGCATGATGCTGGTCGGCGGCATCTGCCGGGAGTCGCCCACCACCACCGTGGCCCGCCCGCGGCCCATCGCGCCGACCGCCTCGGCCACCCGGATCTGCGATGCCTCGTCGAAGATGACCAGGTCGAAGCGCTGGCTGCCGGGCGCGAGGAAGTTCGCGGCCGACGCCGGGCTGACCAGCACGCACGGGGTCAGCGCGAGTACGACGTCCGGATAGAGCTCGAACAGCTCCCGGAACGACTTGCCGCCCCGCTTGCGGCGCAGCTCGGTGGCGAAGTCGGCGAAGCGCCCCCGGCGTTCGGTCGGGCTGAAGGGCCGACGGTGGACCAGCGAGAGCTGCAGGTGCTCCGGAAGCGCCGCGCGCAGCTGACCGGCGGCCGCCTCGTACTGGGCGATGGCGTCGTCGTGCAGCTCCGGGTCGAAGTACTGCAGCCCGCCGGCGCGCAGCCGCTCGGCGAGCGAGGCCGCCGCGACGCCGCGCCGGTACGCCTCCTCGGCCAGCTGCGGGTCCACCTGCCGGCGCAGCAGCTGGTCGCGGTAGTCGGCCAGGCCGGCGGCGCCGAGCACGTCGGTGTGCCCGAGGACGGTTGCCCACCGCTGGAGCGGAAAGAGTTCCTCGGTCCGCAGGTCGCTCAACCAGGTCGCGCCGTCCCGGTGCCACGCGTCGAGCCAGTGCGTCCCCTCAGTCCAGAGGCGCATCTCCGGCGCGCCGCACCGGAGCACCCCCAGCCACGCGCGCCACCGGGCGGC
>DASVMV010000191.1:0-17502 GCA_036384155.1 Micromonosporaceae bacterium | reverse complement strand
GTCCACCGCGACGGCGAGCGAGCCGCGCGCCACGGCGCCGGCCAGCGCCTCGAAGTCGAGCGTCGTCACGTCTTCCACGTCGGCCGACGACCGGACCCCGGGCAGCGGGACGCCGGCGTACGTCGCGACCCCGGCCGCCTGACCGACGCCCGGAATGACCTCGAAGTGCACGGCGGTGCGGGCGACCGCCTGCACCTCCTTGACGATCGACTCG
Organism: Micromonosporaceae bacterium; assembly: GCA_036384155.1. Lineage (GTDB taxonomy): Bacteria > Actinomycetota > Actinomycetes > Mycobacteriales > Micromonosporaceae > DASVMV01. The sequence goes on along the minus strand of DASVMV010000191.1, from coordinate 17,288 downwards.
TGCCCGAACGGGTCGCCGGCCACGAGGTGCACCGCCGAGAGCCCGGACCGGGCCGCCGACAGCAGCACCTTCGCGACGTCGCCCGGCGCTCCCTCGGCCGGGCTGAACTGGGCGTCCGGCTTCGCCTCGGCGCGCAGGGCATCGAGCAGCGCGCCGGGCACGCTGCGATCGAAGATCACCTGGTCGGCGTCGACCAGGGCCTCGTGCGCCCGGCGGGTCAGCAGGCCCGGATCGCCGGGACCGGCCCCAACGAACGCGATCTGGCCGGCGGGCTTACGGGTGCGGGTCATTCTGTGCTCCCCATCAGGGTGTCGGCGCCGAGGTCGAGGAGATCGGCGGCGAGTGCCTTACCGATCTCCGCCGCGTCGGCGGGCGTTCCGGTGCGGGATCGCCGGAGGTCGCGGGTACCGTCCGGGCTGATCACCGCACCGCGCAGATAGATCTCTTCGCCGTCGTCACCTTCGGCGCTTGAGCCGGTTGGCTCGCCTTCGGCGATGACCGCGTACGCGGCAACGGGCGCTCGGCACCCGGCCTCCAGTACGCCGAGGAAGGCCCGTTCCGCGGTGATCGCGGCCCGGGTCGATCGGTGGTCGAGCCGGGCGAGCAGCTCGACCAGGTCGTGGTCGTCGATGCGGCACTCCACCGCCAGCGCCCCCTGGGCCGGCGCGGGCAGCATGAGCATCGGATCGAGCGTTTCGGTGATGTCACCGGCGCGACCCAACCGGACCAGGCCGGCGCGGGCCACGATCACCGCGTCCAGGTCGGCGTCGGGTCCCGTGACGCGCCGAACGCGGGTGTCCACGTTGCCGCGGATCGGCGTGACCGTGAGCCCCATTCCGAGCGCGTGAAGCTGGGCGCTCCGGCGCAGTGCGCCGGTGCCGACGGTGGCGCCGGGCGGCAGTTCGGCCAGCGTACGGCCGTCCCGGGCAATCAGCGCGTCGCGCGGGTCCTCCCGGGCCGGCACCGCGGCGATGTGCAGGCCAGGGTGCTCGGCCGTGGGCAGGTCCTTGTACGAGTGGACCGCGAAGTCGATCTCACCGGCGGTGAGCGCGTCGCGCAGCGCGGAGACGAACACGCCGACGCCGAGCGCGGAGACCGGACCGCTCGAGCGGTCGCCCGCGGTGACGATGGGCACCAGCTCGACGGCGCGCCCGGTCGCTTCCCGTACGGCCGCGGCGACCTGCGCCGACTGGGCGGTGGCCAGGGCGCTTCCCCGGGTGCCGAGGCGCAGGGCGGTCACCGGTCAACTCCCGTCGCCAGGTCCGGGACGGTGTCGACCGGCGAGGTGACCGGCACCTCCAGGTCGAAGAGCTGCCGCAGCAGAGCGGCGTACTGGTCGCCGCCGGGCTCGGCGGCGAACTGCCGTACCCGCACCGTGGGCGAGTGCAGCAGCCGCTGCACCACCCGATGGACGGTGTGGGACACGTCGGCCCGCTGCCCGTCGGTGAGGTCCGGGCGGCGCTGGGCCAGCCGCCGCAGTTCGGCGGTGACCACCTCGTCGGCCCGACTGCGAAGCGCGGCGACGGTCGGCGCCACGTCGGCGCCACGCAGCCAGCCGACGAACGCCTCGACCTCACTCGCGACGATCTGGACGACGGCGGCGGTGTCGGCCGCCGCCGGGCCGCCGTGCACGCCCTCAGCCAACCGCTCGATGTCGATCACGATGACGCCGGGCAGGTCGGCGGCGGCCGGCTCGACGTCACGGGGCACGGCGAGGTCCAGGATGACCAGCGGCCCGGCGCGGTGGCCCCGATCGGCCCGGGCTCGGGCGACGGCGTCCCGGGTCAGCACCGGCTGGGTGGAGCCGGTGGCGGCGACCACGACGTCGACTGCGGGTAGGGCGGTGACCAGTTCCTCCAGCGGCAGGGCGGTGGCCCCGTACCTGGCGGCGATCCGCTGGGCCCGGTCGGGCGTGCGGTTGCTCACCGACAGCGGGCCGACCCCGCGGCGGGACAGCGTGGCCACCGCCAGCGCACCCATCGCACCGGCGCCGACCACGAGGGCGGAGCGGGCGGCCAGCCCGCCGTCGAAATGCGTGGCGGCGAGATCGAGGGCGGCGGTGACGACGCTCCGGCCGGCCCGGTCGATGCCGGTCTCCGCGTGGGCCCGCTTGCCCACCCGCAGGGCCTGCTGCAGCAACTCGTGCAGCAGTCGGCCGGCGGACTCGGCGGAGCTGGCGGCGTGGTAGGCGTCCCGAAGCTGGCCCAGGGCCTGCGCCTCGCCGACCACCATCGAGTCGAGACCGGCGGCGACCCGGAACACGTGCTCGACGGCGGCCGCGTCGTAGTGGACGTACAGGTGGTTGGCGAGGTCGTTGGGCGCGCAGCCGGCCTTCGCGGCCAGCACCGCGCAGATCTCGCCCAGGCCGCCGTGGAAACCGGACACGGCGGCGTACACCTCAACCCGGTTGCAGGTGGAGACCACGACAGCCTCCCCCACATACGGCTGGGCGAGCAGCCGGTCGAGGGTGGCGCGGAGATCCGAGTCGGCCACCGCCAGCCGTTCCAGCATGGCGACCGGGGCGGTGCGGTAAGACGCACCGACGACGAGCAGGTTCACGTGCCGAACGCCTCCGTCCGTGCCGGTCGGTGCCTCCCGCCCGGCCGACGGTTCGTACCGGGAGCCGCGACCGCGCTGGGCATCGACGCCAGGCCCGCTCCCGGCGTGCGGGGCAGGGCGGTCAGGGACGCCTTGCGGTGGGCGTGGAAGGACAGGATCTGCAATTCGATGGCGAGGTCGACCTTGCGTACGTCAACCCCCTCCGGGACCGAGAGTACGCACGGCGCGAAGTTGAGGATGCTCGTCACGCCGGCATCAACCAGCAAATCGGTCACCCGCTGCGCCGCGCCGGCCGGCGTCGCGATCACCCCGATCGTGATCGACTCTTCGGCCACCACCTCCGGCAGGTCGTCGACGTGCCGGACGGCCAGCCCGTTGATCTTCTCGCCGACCCGCTCCCGGTCGGCGTCGAACAGCGCAGCGATCCGGAATCCGCGGCTGGCGAAGCCGGCGTAGCCGGCGAGGGCGTGACCGAGATTACCGATACCGACGAGGGCGACGAACCGACGCTGGGTGAGCCCGAGCACGTACTCGATCTGGTCGACCAGCCGAGCCACGTCGTAGCCGACGCCGCGGGTGCCGTACGAGCCGAGGTGGGACAGGTCCTTGCGGAGCTTCGCCGAGTTGACTCCCGCCGCTGCGGCGAGCCCTTCGCTGGAAACCGTGTCATGGCCGGCTTCCACGAGGTGGTGCAGGGCGCGCAGGTATTCCGGAAGCCGGGCCACCGTAGCCTCGGGCAAGTCCGGTAGCGCCGGGACGGCAGCGGTGCGGCCGGACGCCCCAAGCGGGCGGTGCTGACTCATCTGACTCCGTGCGTCGCGATCCTCGACCAGCCGGTCGGCGGGCCATGACAGGAGACCCTCCCGCGGCCACCGTCACCGGCTGTGCTAGTAGGGCTCGTCGGAATTAAAGCCTATGCGCTTGTGAAGGCGTGCACAAATCGCGATCTTGATCACGGTACGGCGTACCCGGCCCAGGCCGGAGGGTGCGACGCTGGACGAGGTAGGGCTAGCCCTACCCGCAAGACGCCAGCAGACGGGATGGGAGGAGGACCGTCGGGTGCCTAGCGTCCAGAACATGACCTCCGCCACCGCCACCGCCGCCCCGAGCAGCGGCACCGCACCCACCATCCTGCGCCAACTTGCCGTCGACACCGGTTACGTCCTGCTCGGCTTCCCGCTCGCCGTCGCGAGCTTCGTCGTGTTGATCACCGGATTGGCACTCGGCGCCGGTCTCGCGGTCACCGTCGTCGGCCTGCCCATTCTGGCCGGCACCCTCTACGCCGCCCGCGGCTTCGCCGACGTGGAGCGGCTGTCGCTGCCCCGGGTGCTGCGCGTCCCGGTCCCCCGCCCGCACTACCGCACCGCCGCGCCGGGCACGGGCCGCTGGCGCCGGGCACTGCTGCCGCTCACCGACCTGCAGTCCTGGTGCGACCTCCTGTACGGCTGCCTCCGGCTGATCGTCGCCGTGATCGCTTTCGTCTTCACCGTGACCTGGTGGGCGGGGGCTGTGGGAGGCACCCTGTACTGGGCGTACGACTGGGCCATTCCGATCGGCCCCGACAACGTCGGACTCAACGAGCTGATCGGCCTGGGTGACTCCACCGCTGCCCGGGTCGGGCTGAACACCGCCATCGGGCTGTTCTTCCTGTTCACCCTGCCGCTCGTGGTGCGCGGCGGCGCGCTGCTGCAGGCCGGCCTGGGCCGGGCCCTGCTCAGCCGGCTAGCCGAGATGCGAACCCGCATCTCGGTCCTGGAGGACCAGAAGCGCGCCGCGGTGTCCGCCGAGACGACGGCGCTGCGCCGGCTGGAGCGGGACATCCACGACGGGCCGCAGCAGCGGCTGGTACGCCTGGCCATGGACCTCGGCCGGGCGCAGCAGCAGATGGACGCCGACCCGGACGCCGCGCGCCGGACCCTCGACGAGGCGCTCGCCCAGGCCCGGGACACCCTCGCCGAACTGCGCGCGCTCTCCCGGGGTATCGCCCCGCCGATCCTGGTCGACCGCGGCCTGCCCAGCGCCCTGGCCGCTCTCGCCGAACGTGGGGTGATCCCGATCGACCTGACCGTCGACCCGGTCCTCGGTACGTCGCCCGGCCGGCTCGACCCCACCGCCGAGAGCACCGCGTACTTCGTGGTGGCAGAGGCCCTGACGAACGTCGCGAAACACAGCCGCGCCCGCCGCTGCTGGGTGGATGTACGCCCGGACCGTGGCCGCCTCATGATCGTGGTGGGCGACGACGGGCAGGGGGGCGCCCACCTGTCCAAGGGCCACGGCCTGGCCGGCATCGCCGACCGGGTACGGGCACAGGCCGGCACGCTCACCGTCACCAGCCCGCCCGGTGGCCCCACCGAGATCCGCGCCGAGTTGCCGCTTGGGTAGGGATGGAAACGACTGCATGCGCGTAGTGATCGCCGACGACGCGGTCCTCCTGCGGGAGGGCCTCGTCCGGCTGTTGACCGAGCAGGGCCACGAGGTGGTGGCGGCGGTGGGCGACGGGGACGCCTTCGTGACCGCGGTGGTCGACCACCGCCCGGACGTCTCGATCGTGGACGTACGGATGCCCCCGTCACACACCGACGAGGGGCTGCGCGCCGCCGTCGCGGTCCGGCGCCGCGTGCCCGGCACGCCCATCCTCGTCCTGTCCCAGTACGTCGAGGTCTCGTACGCCGACGATCTGCTGGCCACCGTGCGGGCGGGCGGGTCCACCGGCCGACCCGGCGGCGGCGTCGGATACCTGTTGAAGGACCGGGTGGCCGCGATCGATGAATTCCTCGACGCGGTGAACCGGGTCGCCGCCGGCGGCACCGTGCTGGACCCCGAGGTGGTGGGCCAACTGCTGGTCCGGCGTCGGCGCGACGACCCGCTGCGGGCGCTTACCGCGCGCGAGCGGGAGGTGTTGACCCTGATGGCGGAGGGCCGCTCGAACTCGGCGATCGCTCGCGGTCTCGTGGTCAGCGACGGGGCGGTGGAGAAGCACGTGCGCAACATCTTCACGAAGCTGCAACTGCCCCCGGACGAGGAACACCACCGGCGGGTGCTCGCCGTGCTGGCGTACCTGCGCGGTTGACGGCCGCGTCAGGGCAGCGCGGCAGCCAGCCGAACCGCCTCGGTGAGCGTGTTGGCCACCGGACGTCCGGACCGGCGCAGCCGGTCACGGTCGGTGAACCCGCCGGTGTAGAGCACGCAGGCGGCGCCCACCGCGTCCGCCGCGTCGGCGTCGTCGAGCGAATCGCCGACCAGCACCACGGAACGCCCGTCGGCGCCCAGTTCGGCGAGGTGCTGCTCCAGGTGGGCGGCCTTGCGGTCGCCGCCGCGCCCGGACCGCAGGCCGTCCACCCGGCCGAACAGCGCGGTCAGGCCGTACGTGTGGACGGCCGGCACCAGCTCGTCGTGGAACCACATCGACAGCAGGGACTGGGTGCCGGTCCAGTCGCGCATCGCCGACGTGGCGTCCGCGGCAAGCTCGCACGTGGTCAGACCGGCCCGGTAGGCGTCGTGGAACACCTTGTCGAGCCGGTCGAACTCGTCGGCCTCGACCGCCCGGCCGAGCACCTCCGCGTAGTAGTCGGCGACCGGGCGGCGGAAGCGCACCCGGTGCTCGTCGGCTGACACCGGCGCGGCGCCGACGCTAGCGAAGGCCACATTGGTCGCCGCCACGACCAGATCCAGGTCATTGAGCAGGGTGCCGTTCCAGTCCCAGACGAGGTGGCTGCGCGCGGGCGTCATGACGGGCACCGTACCCGCGGGGTCCGACACCTACCGGCGCCCGGTCAGGTCCCGCAGCAGCCGGTCCTCCTCGACCCGCCAGTAGCCGTGCTCGCGGCCGTCGAGCAGCACGACCGGGAGGCGGTCGCCGTAGTCGCGCTCGAGTTCGAGGTCGCCGGTCACATCGATCTCGGTCCAGCGCTCCCCGGTCGCCGCCGCCACCCGTCCGAGCGCCTCCTTGGCCACCTCACAGAGGTGGCAACCGGGCCGGGTCAGCAGGGTCAGCCGAGGGTCAGGCATCGGGGGCCTCCGGCCGGAGCAGTGTCTTGCGGACCTTGCCGGCCGCCGAGTGCGGCAGCGTGGCGACGAACTCGACGGCGGTCGGGCACTTGAACCGGGCGAGGTTGCGCTCGCAATGGCCGAGCACGTCCTCGGCCGTCACCTCGCTGCCCGCCGCGCGGACCAGGTACGCCTTGACCGTCTGTCCGGTGTACGGGTGCGGGATGCCCACCACCGCCGCCTCGGCGACCCCCGGGTGCGCCGACAGCACCTGCTCGACCTCCTGCGGATAGACGTTGAAGCCGCTGACCAGGATCAGATCGCCGAGCCGGTCGACCAGGTAGAGGTCCCCGTCGGCGTCGGCGTACGCGATGTCGCCGGTCCGCCACCAGCCGTCGGCGTCCGGGCCACCTCGCCCGTCGGGCCAGTAGCCGGAAAACAGGTTAGCCCCCCGGACGACCACCTGGCCCGGGTCCGACCCCGACGCGGGCAGGTCGAGGTCGAACTCGTCCTCCTCGTCGGCGTCGCTCCACCCGTCCTGCCACAGCGCGGTGCCGCCGGCGCCGACCAGCCGCACTTCCACCCCGGGGATCGGCCGGCCGATCGAGTCGGCCTTCGGCAGGGGGCTGGCCAGCGTGGATGTGAGGACCGGCGCGGTCTCGGTCAACCCGTAGCCGACGAACACCGGATGCCGGGTCGCCTCGGTGAACCGGGTGGCGGTGGTCGGATCCAGCGGCGCCGCCCCGCAGACCGCGACGCGTACCGAGGTCATCGCCTCGCCGACGTCGAAACCACCCGCCGATTCGCCGCCGGCCGGAACGCTGTCGGCGAGCAGTGACCAGCCGACGTACATCGACGGGACGCCGAGCACGGCGGTGACGTGGTGGCGGGCGATCGTCGCGAGAGTGTCGCCCGGATCGAAGCGCTCGACGAGCACGCCGGATGCGCCGTGGTAGGCGACCGCACCCAAACCGGAGTTGAGCCCGTACGCGTGGAACAGCGGCAGCGCCAGCAGCACCACGTCGTCCGGCCCGACCACCGGTGGCTCGATCCGGCCGATCTGCTCGTGATTCGCCAGGAGGGCGCGGTGCGACAGCATCGCGCCCTTGGGCCGTCCCTCGGTGCCCGAGGTGTACAGCAGCACCGCCAGTTCGAAACCGTCGGCTGCGGACCGGTCGGCGGACTCGTCGGTGACGGACTCGTCGGTGGCGACCCGGTCCGCCTGGGGCAGCCCGACGTGGATCTCGGCGAGGTCGGGAAGCTCCGCCCGGATGCCGTCGAGGCGATCGCGCACCGCGCCGGTGCAGAGCAGCAGCGCCGCGCCCGAGTCGCCGAGGACGTGCCGGAACTCCCGGGCGGTGAAGTCGGGATTCACCGGTACGGCCACCAGGCCGGCCCGGAGTATCCCGAAGAAGGCCACCGCGAAGTCGGGCGAGTTGGGCAGCGCGATGGCGACCCGGCCGGGACGGCCGGCAGAGTCGGGCGGCACGGACCGCAACAGCACCGCGGCGACCGCGTCGACCCGGGCGTCCAGCTCGGCCCAGGTGACCATCTGGTCGTGCCAGAGCAGCGCGGGATGCTCGGGGCGCGAAAGGGCGGCCCGGCGTACCCGGTCGGCGAGAGTGTCCTGCGCCGGCTCGGGGAGCACCGGCGCCGGGTCCGGGTGTTCCTGCACGGTCGCTGAGTCTGGCACAGCGGAGCCGAACTCGCGTTCCTCGGCGACGGTGGTCGCGTCCGTTTTGCAGGACATGCGGCGGTCTGTCCGATGCCAACCAACCAGTGCCACGGACGACCCGAATGGACATGACTCGCAAATACTTCGGCAGTCTGTCACGGACACGGTACAAGTGCGTCACGTGAGTCCTATCATCACTCGGGTCGGCGCGGTCCCGAGTCGACACCCCTCAGCCCGAGGAGGCCGCTGTGCCCGTTCTCGCACCGCACCAGCACCTCGACGGTGTCCGCCGTGGATCGGCGCACCGCGCGCCGGGACGGCAGGAGGCGCACCGGTGAGCGCGTACGGGTACGCCGACGGGCTGGTGAGCCGGGACGTCCAGGCGGCGCGCCAGGCGCGCCAGGCGCTCCGGGACAGCCTGGGCGACCTCCGCGACGCGATGCGGGCCATGTGGAGCGTGACGATCCGGGGCGACGGTGGGGCCCGGCGGATCCGCAGCCGATCGGCGACGGACGCTCCGGTCCGGCACCTACCCGGCCGGCAACTCGGCCCCAACACCAAGCCGTTAGGCGGGAGGAGCGGCCCCGTGCGATCACCGGTGCCGCAGCCGGGTGGTCCGCCGGAAGCCGAGGATCAGAAGCCCGCTGCCCCGGACACCGACACGGTGGTCATTCCCGCGGTGCCGGCCGACACCGTGGTCATACCGAAGGTTCCGGCCGACACTGTCGTCCTGCCCGTCGTCCCGCCGGCCGACGAGCCCGGGTCCGGATTTCCGGACCGGCCGGACCCCTCCGACCCGGCCACCGAGGTGTGGAACCTGGTCGAGCGGGCTAAGGCCGGCGACGCGGAGGCCTTCGGCCTGATCTACGACCGCTATGTCGACACCGTCTTCCGGTTCGTCTACTTCCGGGTCGGCAACCGGCAGCTTGCCGAGGACCTCACCTCGGAGACGTTCCTCCGGGCCCTGAGGCGGTTGAGCAGCTTCACCTGGCAGGGCCGGGACCTCGGCGCCTGGCTGGTGACGATCGCCCGCAACCTCGTCGCCGATCATTTCAAGTCGGGCCGGTACCGCCTGGAAGTTACTACGGGTGACGTTCTCGACGCTGAGCGTGAGGATCGTGGACCTGAAGGAAGCCCCGAGGCGGCGGTCGTGGACCACATCACGAACGTCACGCTGCTGACCGCCGTGAAGCAGCTCAACCCGGAACAGCAGGAATGCATCGTTCTCCGCTTCCTGCAAGGTTTTTCGGTGGCCGAGACGGCTCATGCCATGGGCAAGAACGAGGGCGCGATAAAGGCCCTCCAGTACCGCGCGGTACGCGCGCTCCACCGCCTCCTCCCCGAGGGATTCCAGGCATGACGGGCCGGCGTCCGGCGTCGACGGCCGACGTGACGACGATCACGCTTCGTAGTTTTTTCGCCCGTGGACCCGTAACCGGTCGGCGATCCACTCCGTTTGACCCCATGCCACCGGTAGCTTGCCCCTCCCGGCCACACGCCGGGCTTGGTGAAGGGAGGTGTTCGCGATGAGCCCACCCGGTCTCGACCGACAGCGCGTCAAGCGTTTCGCGCAGCTGTTGGACGACGGGGACCAGTCCCGCGAGCATCGTTCCCAGTTGACGGACGACGAGGCCGGGCTGGCGGCGCTGGGCCGCCGGCTGGCCATGATCGAGGTTCCCGGTCGGGTCGACTCCGAGTTCCGCACCAACCTGCGAGCGAAGCTGGTCGCCGCGGCGGAGCGCGTCGCGGACGAGCGGCGGTCGGCGCTCACCGCCCCCGCGCCGGTGGCTGCCCGGGCACGCCTGTCGGCCGGCCTAGCCAAGGGTCGTACCCTGCTCGGCTCGTCACCCGACGCGCAGCGCGCACGCACCCGTAAAGTGATCATCGCCGGGGTCGCCGTGAGCGCCCTCGCCGTCTCTGGAATCTCGACGGCGAGCGAAGACTCCATGCCCGGCGACGCCCTGTACGGCATGAAGCGCTCCACCGAGCGCGCCCAGTTGGCGCTGGCCGGCACCGACCTCAGCCGGGGCGAGCTGCTCCTCGAGCTCGCCCGGGTAAGGCTCGGCGAGGCCGAGGCGGTACGTGGCGATTCGGCGGCGTTCGCCCGCCTCCTCGACGAGACCGACCAGGAGACCAAGAACGGAGTCGCTCTGCTGACCGGAGCCGCCGCGGAAAGTGGGCAGGCGGCACCGCTCGACACGGTGGCCAGCTTCGTCACCCGGCAGCGACCGGCGCTGACCCGGCTGCTGGATGTCGCCCCGAGCGACCGGGAGCGGGTCACTGTCTCGCTCGCCCTGCTCGACCTGGTGAGCGCACGGATCGAAGCGCTGCGGGCGACGCTGCCCTGCGGTACGGGTGCCGACGATGACCTTGGGCCGCAGCCGGCCAGCTGCGGCACTGGCACTGGGCCCCCGGGGGCGCCCCCCGCCCGCCGAAGAGGTGGCCAGGTGACCACGTCGGCCAGCAATGAGCCGGCACCGGCGGTGAGCGCGGGGCCGTCCGGTGCCGCTCCGACGGTGACGGCGATGGCCACCGGCGAGCCGGACGCAAACCCCAGCGCGCGCGGGAGATCCAGGACGCCCGAGCCCAGACCGTCCAAGTCGCGCTCATAGCTGGAGACCTCGCCGCCGCGGACGCGGTCGGCCCGCTACCCTCGCTTGAGGCAGGAGGGCAGACAGCGCCGAGGAGGTCCGCCGCGTGGCCCGCACTCGACGATTGACCGTCAGCACCGACTCGCAAGGACACACCGCCGGCTGGACCGATGCCGGCCTGGAAGGCGCGCTGGCGCCGCCACCCGAACCCACCGCCGCCGCCTTCTTCGACATCGACAACACGATGATGCAGGGCGCGTCGATCTACTGGTTCGCCCGCGGCCTTGCCGCACGCAAGTACTTCACCAGTGGCGACCTGGCGCGGTTCGCCTGGCAGCAGCTGAAGTTCCGGCTGCTCGCCGTGGAACGCGCCGGCGACATGTCACGGGCCAAGGAGGCCGCGCTGGCCTTCATCGAGGGCTGGGCGGTAGCCGACGTCGAGCGGCTCGCCGAAGAGATCTTCGACGAGCTGATGGAACCCCGCATCTGGGCCGGCACCCGGGCGCTGGCTCAGCTGCACCTGGATGCCGGACAGCGGGTGTGGCTGATCAGTGCGGCGCCGGTCGAGATCGGGCGGGTGATCGCGGCCCGGCTCGGCCTGACCGGAGCGATCGGAACGGTGGCCGAGATCCAGGACGGGGTCTACACCGGCCGCCTCGCCGGCGAGCTGATGCACGGGGCGGCGAAGGCCGACGCGGTCCGCCAGCTGGCCGCGGTCGAGGGCCTCGACCTGACCCGGTGCACCGCCTACAGCGACTCTTCCAACGACCTGCCGATGCTCTCCGCGGTCGGGCACGCCGTGGCGGTCAACCCGGACGCCGCCCTGCGCCGCGAGGCCCGGCTGCGCCGTTGGGACGTACGCGACTTCCGCACCGGACGCCGCACAGCCAAGATCGCCGTGCCGGCCACAGTGGCCGCCGGCCTGGTGGCGGGAGCGGCGACCGCCGCCTTGTCCCGGCGCCGGCACCGGGAGGTCGGGTGAACGAGCGCGCCGGCCCGCCGCTGTGCGAGGCCGGCCCGAGTCAGGCGGCGAACGGGTCGGGCCGGCGCGCCAGCAGGCGGTGCAGCGTCTGCTGGATCGTCTCCCGCACCTGATCGGCGAGGTTGAAGACGACCAGCGGGTCGTCGGCGTAGTCGACCAGGTGAGCGGTGGGAATGGGTGGGCCGAACTCGATGAGCCACTTGCTCGGCAGCGGCACGAGGCCCAGCGGCCCGAACCAGGGGAAGGTCGGTGTCACCGGAAAGTACGGCAGCTTGAACAGCCGGGCGAACAGCTTGATGTCGCCCAGCATCGGGTACGTCTCCTCGGCGCCGACGATCGCCACCGGGACGATCGGCGTGCCGGTGCGCAGCGCGGCGGAGACGAACCCACCCCGCCCGAACCGCTGCAGCTTGTACCGCTCGGTGTAGCGCTTGCCGATGCCCTTGAAGCCCTCCGGGAAGACGCCGACGAGCTCGCCGGCACGCATCAGCCGCTCGGCGTCCGGATGGCACGCAACCGCGCCTCCTGACTTGCGCACCAGCTCGGAGACCACCGGCATCCGGAAGACCAGGTCCGCGCCGAGCAGCCGCAGGTATCGATGGCGCGGGTGCTGGTCGTGTACGGCCACCGACAGCATCAGGGCGTCGAGCGCCACCGTGCCGGAGTGGTTGGCCACCACCAGCCCGGCGCCGTCGCTCGACAGGTGCTCGATGCCGGTCACCTCGGTGCGGAACCAGTTGCGGTACAGCAGCCGCAACACGGGATAAAACACCCCGTCGGTCAGCTCGGGATCGAAGCCGAACTCGTCCACGTCGTACTGGCCGGACAGCCGCCGGCGCAGGAACGCGAGCGTCGACGCCACCCGCCGGTCCCAGACATCGCCGGCCGGCTCGTCATCCCCCGCCGGCCGATCGCCCGCCGGCCGATCCTCCGCGGGCTGATCCCCCGCCGGCCGGTCCCCCCGCGGCTGGTGGCCGTTGCGCTGGGCCGGGTGCACCGGGTCGGCCGGAAACTCCTCCGGCGGTAGGGTCGCCCGGGCCGGCTCGGTGGCCGGCTGCCGTCCCCTGTCGATGTCGGGTCTACTCATGCGTGCTCCCGTACCGCTGCCCGGGCCTGGCGGATCCGGGCGAGGATGCCGCGCTCGGCCAGCGCCAACCGCTCGCCGTTGAGCACCGTGCCTTCGGGATGGGCGCGGATGAAGTCGTCGAAGGCGGCCGCCGTCGTGCGGGGCGCGAAGCCGTACTCGGAAACCAGCCGGGTGGTGTCGACCACCCGGCCGTGCACGAACAGGTCGAGCTGGTCGAGCCCGTACCGGTCGAAGCCGAGGGCGCGGGCGACGCCGGCCGCGCCGGACAGCCCCGGCTCGAGTACGGGCACCGCGACCCGGCCGGCCCGGCGGATCGCCTGGGACAGGGTGAGCACCCCCGCACCCGCCACGTTGTACGTGCCGGGGTGGTCCTCGGCCACCGACCGGTGCAGCACGGCCAACGCGTCGTCGAGGTGGATGAACTGCAGCCGCGGGTCGCGGCCGAGCACGGTCGGCACGATCGGCTGGGCGAAGTAGCGGGTCAGGGTGGTGTCCGCGGTCGAGCCGATCAGCGGCGCGAGGCGCAGCACCGTGGCGATCACGTCAGGCCGGCGCCGCCGGAAGCCACGCGCGTATCCCTCGATGTCCAGGATGTCCCGGGCGAAGCCGCCCCGCGGTACCTCCCGGGGCTCGGTCTCCTCCGTGAAGACCGTCGGATCCCGGAACGAGGCACCGTACGCCGCGGTGGACGAGCGGACCACGAGTTTGCGCAGCCGAGGCGCCCGCTGGCAGGAGGCGAGCAGCTGCATCGTGCCGATGACATTCTGCTCCTTCATCGCCGCGCGACTGTGTTGCTGGTCGGGCGCGGTGCTGATGGCCAGGTGCACCACCACGTCAGCGTCGAGGTCGGCGATCACCGTCAGGGCGGTGGCCGCGCTGGCCCGGACGTGCTCGACGTCGCGGAGCACGGTGGCCAACCCGGGAGCCGGCTCGACCGGATCGAGCCCCACCACCCGGCCGATCGAGGGATCGGCCGCCAGCCGGGCGGCCACCTGCGCAGCGAGGTACCGGCTGACGCCGGTGACCACGACGGTCCCGGTGGCCGGGCGATCGCCGGTCATCGCGGCCCACCCGCGGGGGACCGCAGGCCGGGACGGTGCTGCGTCGGCTTCACCATGCCAAGCCTCCGGGGATCGACAGTTGCCGGCGGAACGGTGCCGGGCCTCGCGGCCCGGCACCGGACGTCACTTGCCGAGACGGCGACGCTGCACGCGGGTCTTGCGCAGCAGCTTGCGGTGCTTTTTCTTGGCCATGCGCTTGCGGCGCTTCTTGACCACGGAGCCCATACGACAGCCCTCTCGACGAACGCGCGGGTCGGCCGGGCGCCGCCGTGACGTGGCGCCCGCGACCGAACTGAACAGTGGACCGGACCCACGGGAGGGAAATCGGACGTGCCGGGATGGGGTCACGGTCGCGGTCCAGGGTAGCCTGAGCGCGCGATCGGGGCCAACGCGGGCCGGCCGGGCCGCCGGAGCGCCGCAACTAGGCCGACTCCTGGAACGCGCCGCGTAGGTATTCGTGTACGGCGTGTTCCGGCACCCGGAACGACCGGCCGACCCGCACCGCGGTCAGTTCGCCGGAGTGCACCAGCCGGTAGACCGTCATCTTCGACACCCGCATGAGCGTCGCCACCTCGGCGACGGTCAGGAACCTGACCTCCGGCAGCCGCCCCTCGGACTGTGGTGATCCCGCCATGGTCACCAACCCATCCCATCCCGGCGCGTACCGCACCGGCGGTGTCCCCCGCCGGAGCGGTCAACGCGCGTGTAACTAGTACGGTAGCGGGGCCCTTGTGACCGGCGCGAACCGTTCCCCGTTTTGGCCGCAGGCCGCCCCGAGTGGGCTGCGTCACTCGGCGCGCAGGGCTACCACCGGGTCGAGCCGCCCGGCGCGTTGCGCGGGCACCACGCCGAAGACGATGCCGACCGCCGCCGAGACACCGAAGGACAAGGCCAGCGACCACCACGTGATCGCCGCCGGCACCGGCGACAGGGCGGCCACGAGCAGGGCCGCGCCGACGCCCAGGCCCATGCCGATGGTTCCGCCTATCGAGGTGAGCAACACGGCTTCCAGCAGGAACTGCAGCCCGATGTCGCGGGGCCGGGCACCGACGGCCTTGCGCAGGCCGATCTCCCGGGTCCGTTCCCGGACCGACACCAGCATGATGTTGGAGACGCCGACACCGCCGACGAGCAGCGAGATCCCGGCGATGGCGGCGAGGACGCCGGTGAGCACGCCGAGAATGTCGCCGAGCACACCGAGGATCTGCTCCTGGGTCACCGCGCTGAACTCCGAGTCGGGATGGCGCCGGGTCAGCTCGGCGACGACCCGGTCACCGAGTTCGGCGATGCCCTCCCGGTCCGGTGCCTTCACGGCGATCCCGTCGATCCGGTTGGTGCCGAAGAGCCGGTGCGCGGCGGTCACCGGGATGTGCACCTCGTCGTCGCGGTCGACGCCGAGGCTCTGGCCGAGCGGGGCGAAAACGCCGACGATCCGGAAGCGGACCCCGGCTATGGACACCTGCTGGCCGACCGGGTCGCGGGCGCCGAAGAGTTTCTGCGCGACGGAGGACCCGAGCACCGCCACCCGGCGGGCCGTGTCCACGTCCGACTTGGTGAGGTAGCTGCCCCGGGCGAGGTCGCGGACGAACACCCGGGGCGTGGTCTCCAGCACGCCCAGCACGCTGGTGAACGTCGCCCGGGCACCGGCCCGGACCGTCTCCCCGGAGGTCACGCTGACCGCGACCCGACCGGGATCACCGACCACCCGGGACACCGCGTCCACGTCGTCCAACGACAGGCGGGACGCCGCCGGCGCCGCGCCGATGTCGAGCCGGCCCGGAACCACGAGGAGGAGGTTGGAGCCAAGGCCCTCCACCTGCTGCTCCACCTCGCGCTTGGCGCCGGTGCCGATGGCCACGAGTACGACCACGGCGGCCACCCCGATGACGACGCCGAGCATCGTGAGGCCACTGCGCAGCCGGTTGGCCCGCAGGGCGGCCAGCGCCACCCGCCACGCTTCGGCCAGTCTCACCGCCCGGCCTCCGCCGCGCGGCTGTCGGCGACGACCACCCCGTCGCGCATCGCGATCCGGCGGCGCGCCCGAGCGGCCACGTCCCGGTCGTGGGTCACCAGGACCAGGGCCACACCCGACTCGGCATTGAGCTCTTCGAGCAGGGCCAGCACGGCGTCGCCGGTCACCGTGTCCAGGTTGCCGGTGGGCTCGTCGGCCAGCAGCACGGCCGGCCCGGTCACCAGCGCCCGGGCGATGGCCACCCGCTGCTGCTCGCCGCCGGAGAGCTGGTTCGGCCGGTGCTCCAGCCGGTGGCCGAGGCCGACCCGGCCGAGCATCGCCGCGGCGAGTTCCCGTCGGCGCCGCGCGGGCACGCCGCGATAGACCAGCGGCAGCGCGACATTGTCGACCGCCGATGTCCGGGGCAGCAGGTGGAACGCCTGGAACACGAACCCGATCGTGCGGTTGCGCAATGCCGCCAGCTCCGCCTGACTCAGCGTGGCAACGTCCTTCCCGCCGATCAGCAACCGGCCGGAGGTGGGCCGGTCCAGCCCACCCAACAGGTGCATCAGCGTGGACTTGCCGGAGCCGGACGGGCCGGCCACGGCCACGTACGCGCCCGGCTCGATGGTCACCGACACCCCCCGCAGGGCGGGCACGGACACCCCGTCCAGCTCGTACGTGCGGGTCACGTCGACCGCCTCGACGGCCGGGGTCACGGCACCTGCTGCCCGCCGCGGACCCGGTCGGTGCCGCGCACAACCACCTGCTGGCCGGGTTGCACCCCGGACACGATCTGCACCAGCTCCGCGCCCTGGACGCCCACAGTGACCGGGACCCGCTCGGCACGACCCTCCTTCACCAGCCAGACCGCGTCCCGGCCGTCGGCGGAGAAGACCGCAGCGGCGGGTACGGTCACCGCGTCGACGGCCGAGCGGACCTCGAGGTGCGCCACCGCGCTCATGCCGGGCCGGGGTGCCGGCGCCGCGCGGCGGTCCGGATACGTTCCCGCGCCCAGCGACAACCGCACCCGGTAGGAGACGCCGCCGCTGGCGGACGTGGTCGGCAGTACGTCGACCGACCGCACCCGCGCCGGATAGGACGCCCCGGTCGCCGCGTCCAGCTCGACGGTGGCCGGCTGCCCGGGACGGACCAGCAGGATGTCGGTCTCGTCGATCTCGGCGACCAGCCCCAGCTCGGACAGATCCACCACGGTGAACAGCGGCAGGCCCGCGGTGACCGGGCCACCGACCGGCACGGCCACGTCCACGCCGGCCGGCGGTCCGGCCGGCGCGCGGGGTAGGGCCGGCCCGGCCGGTGCCGCCCCGGAACCGCCTCCGGCCGAGCCGAGCAGACCGGCCAGCGCGTCAGCGGAACCCGCGGCGGAGCCGGTGC
>DASVMV010000190.1:0-7906 GCA_036384155.1 Micromonosporaceae bacterium | reverse complement strand
CCGCCATCCGGCGGCCGTGCGGCGGGCCCCCCGGCTGCGGCTGCCGGGCCCATTCGCCGTGCTCATCGTGCTGTTCGGCCTCTTCGCAACCGGGCTGGGCGTGGAGAACGTAACGGGCACCTCCGTCCTGCCCGGTCTCCGGTCGTCCGGCGAGAAACCGCCGCCGCGCGAGACTCCGGTGCTCACCGCAAGCCAACCGGTCGGCATCACGATCCCGTCGCTCAACGTCCGGGCGGTCGTCCACAACGTCGGCATCGCCCCTGACGGCACCATCGCCGTACCGCCCCTCGAGCGCGCCAACGAGGCCGGCTGGTACGACCAGAGCCGCACGCCCGGCGAACTCGGGCCGGCGGTCATCGTGGGGCACGTCGACAGCCGCGCCGGCCCGGCGGTGTTCTACCAGCTGAACCGGATGCGGCCCGGCGACCGGGTGGAGGTGGCCCGGCAGGACCGCACCGTCGCCGTCTTCGAAGTGAGCCGGATCGACCGCTTCAGCAAGTCGAACATTCCGGTGGACCAGGTGTACGGCGACGTCGACCGACCCAACCTCCGGCTCATCACCTGCGGCGGGCCATGGGTCGGCGGGCAGACCGGGTACGCCGACAATGTGATCGTCTTTGCGAACCTGGTCGATGCCAAGCGGTCGTGAGCACCGCTGGGGACGCCGGGTCAGGCGGCGTCGGCCTCCCGTACGTCGAGCCAGTTTGACCACCGGGGGTCAGGCGCGCGGTGACCCAGCACCCGCCAGGCCGTCCCCCTCGGCGGGGCCGGCGGCTGGTGCAACCGCCAACCCAGTTCGGCGGGGGTCCGGTCGCCCTTGGTGTGGTTGCACCGGGCGCACGCCGCCACCACGTTCTCCCACGCGTGGCGGCCGCCGCGGCTACGGGGGAAGACGTGGTCGATGGTTTCCGCCGGACCTCGGCAGTAGGCACACCGCCAGCCGTCCCGGGCGAAGATCGCCCGCCGGGACAGGCCCACGTGGGTGCGGTAGGGCACGCGGACGTAGCGCGCCAGCCGGACGACCGACGGCACCGGTAACGCATGCCGGGCGCTGTGCAGGATGCCGTCGCCGTCGGCGAGGCACACCGCCTTGGCGGACAGCACGAGGATCGCGGCTCGGCGCACCGACACGACACATAGCGGCTCGTAGGTGGCGTTGAGAACCAACGCGCCGGAGGCCGCCGTGGGTCGTATGTCAGGCATCGCCGCTCACCCTCCCGGTCGTCCCAGCCGGCTGGCTGCCGGCCGTACCGACCGCGGCCCGGTCGTCACGGACCGCGACCGACGCCGGCAGATCACCGGCGTCCGTGCGCCAATAGTCCCCGATACACCTCGGGATTGCACGCACTAATCCGGGGTACGACGTGACGCGTCGGTGTCGGGCGGCCGGATGAGCCGGTTCCGTCCGGTTGGCCGTTACGGCGGGGCGGCCGATCGGCGCCCGGTCCGATGTTGTACGAAGGCAGGCGTGACCGTTCTCTTCCCCTTCGCCGCGCCGACGCCCGTGCCGACCGACTCGGGAACGCCCGTACCCAGCGCAAGCTGCCTGGGCGACAACCTCTGCACCCGGGTGTGGGACCTGACCGGCTCCGCCTGGCTGGCCGAGGGCAGCTACTGGATCCTGCTCAAGCCGCTGCGGATTCTGGTCATCCTGCTCGTCGCTGTGGTGGCCCGGTACCTTCTGCACCGCGCGATTGACCGGCTGGTCAAGAGCACCGGCAGCAGCCCGGTGCCCGCCATCCTCCGGCCGCTGCGCGAGCGCACTCCGACCGCCGCCGCGGATCCGGCCGCCATCTATCCCGAGCGGCGCCGGCAGCGGGCCGAAGCCATCGGCTCGGTGCTGCGCAGCCTGGTCACGGCGGTGATCTCCGCGATCGCGCTGTTGACGATCCTGAGCGAGCTGAGCTTCGACCTGGCGCCGCTGCTGGCCAGCGCGGGCATCGCCGGTCTGGCGATCGGTTTCGGTGCGCAGACCCTGGTCAAGGACCTCCTCGCCGGCCTTTTCATGCTGCTGGAAGATCAGTACGGAGTGGGCGACACGGTCGATCTCGGTGAGGCCACCGGCGTCGTCGAGGCGGTCGGCCTGCGGATCACAACGGTCCGCGATGGCCAGGGCGTGCTCTGGTACATCCGCAACGGGGAGATCATCCGGGTCGGCAACAAGAGCCAGGGCTGGGCCATGATCATGGTAGACATGCCGATCGGCTACGCCCGCACCGATGAGGCCACTGCCGTTCTGCGGGAGGCGACCGCGGCGGTCGCCAACGATCCGGACATGGCGGACAAGTTTGTCGAGCCGCCCGAGGTGCTCGGTGTGGAGCAGGTGACGATCGACGGTGCGGTCATCCGGACCGTTGCGAAGACCACGCCGGATGGGCAGTTCGCCGCCGTCCGCGAGCTGCGTCGGCACCAGGCCGAGGCGCTCGAGCATGCGGGAATCACCGCCCGCCTCGCGGCTGCCAGGACGTACCCGCGGCCGGTGGCTCCGCCCGGCAGCGGCGAGACCGGCCAGGGCGGGACCGGCCAGGGCGGGACCGGCCAGGGCGGGCCCACGTGATTTCGGCCGCGGTCGCCGGCCGGCCGGGCTGACCACCGGGCCGCCCGGCCCCCGGGCCTGGCAGGATAGAACGGTGGATCCAGCGAGCGCAGGCGTGCCCGAGCAGGCGGAGTCGAGCTTCTTCGAGGCGGTCGGCGGCGAACCGACGTTTCGCAAGCTCGTCGACGACTTTTACGCCGGCGTGGCCGGCGATCCGGTGCTGAGGCCGATGTATCCGGAGGAGGATCTGGGCCCCGCCGCCGAACGGCTCACGCTCTTCCTGATGCAGTACTGGGGCGGGCCGAATACGTACTCCGCCCAGCGCGGGCACCCGCGGCTGCGGATGCGGCACGCGCCCTTCCGGGTGGGCGTCGCCGAGCGGGATGCCTGGCTGCGGCACATGCGCCGCGCCGTCGTGGGGCTGAACCTGCCGCCGGAGCAGGAGGGGACCCTGTGGGCGTACCTGGAACGGGCGGCGTACTTCATGGTCAACACGCTCGACGAGCCCGATCAGGTCGATAGGCCGTCCACGGCCGGCTGAGTCACTGGCCCGAGGGTGCCGCTACAGCAGGGCACCCTCGTCGTGTAGCCAGTCGACGAAGCTCGCGGCCACGAACGCGCCGCAGTCCAGCAGTTCAGCGAGCAGCGCGTCGGAGACGCCGGTGCTCAGTGGCACCTGCTGCTCGGCGTAGATCGGCAGCTGCCCGCGCTCGGTGGGGTCCCCGACGTACGCCTTGCCGAACCGCCGGGTGTGGTTCCACTCGTTCACCACGCGATAGGCGCGATCAGCCCAGTCCGGCGGTACGGCCGAGTGCGGCCGTGCCCGGACCACCAGGATCTCGTCGTCGGGTCCTTCCAGGGTGAACAGGACGGCGTGGCGTTCCCACATGCCGAGGAGTCGCCCGCAGCCGTCGGCCAGGTACCGCACGCCGAGCTGGTCGAGTGCGGCGGCTATGCGGGTCAGGGTCACCCGCTCGTCCGAGCCGGCCGGCTGCTGCGGCGGATCGCCCGAAGGCCGCTCGCCGGCGCCGCGATCATGCGCCGGCTCCCGCGGCGCGGGCAGCCCGATCCGTACGTTTCCACTCGTTGCCCGGTCGCCGACCTCTGCCTCACCGCCACCGGCATGGCCGGTGCGCCATGACCACCACGGCATCGCGGGCACCTCACTCCCCAGGCGGTATTCGTATGCCTACGCTGTGTTGGATCCGCGAGGGACGACGCTACCCGGATAGCCGTCCGGAAGCATCCCCCCAACGGCTTCCGGTACCCACTAGGACCACCTGGCGTCACCTGTTCGGATGAGGCCCGGCCCGGATCACGAGCTGGTCGCCGCGTGGCAACCAGGCGCTGCCGAACGGCCCTACGAGACCGACCCAACGCCCGGCCAGCCGCACCTGGATGGTCTCGTCCGGCCGGTTCCCGGCCTGGCCGAGAAAGGCCATCCGCACCATCGCCTGGACCAGCCGCTGCGACACCTCCACCCGTGCGGCCGGCGCATCCGGTACGTCGGTGATCTCGATCGCCACGTGGTCCAGCAGCGCGTCGCGTAGCGCCCGCTGACCGACCGCACGTCCGCCGACGCCCTGCTCACTCGCCGAGCGCAGCGCCCCGGCGGCGGCCACGGCGATCCGGAGGAGCTGCCCGGCGGGAATCCGCTCGACGACCCGCCCGCCGTCGTCCGGCGGCAACGGCCAGCGCCAGTCCGCGTCCCGCCGGGTCGGCAGCCGGTCGCCGCCGCTGCTCAGCTCGGACAGCAGGGCACCGGCGGAGACGGTCGCGTCGCCCGGTCCCGAACCGGGGACCGTCCGGCAGACCAGGGCCGCCCAGGGCAGGCGGCCCCACAGCGCCGTACGTTCCGCCGGGCGGGAACGAAGCCGGACCACAGCGCCCGGGTCGAGCCGCGTGACGCGGGCCAGGAACGCGCCGGCGTCCGCGATGCCGGTCAGGCCGTGGCCGGTCATGCTTGGGCGGGAACCGCCGGCCGGGCGGCGTACGGCTCGAGAAAGGCCCGCTCGTCCGCGGAAAGTCGGCGGGGCCGCTGCCGCTCGAGGTCGAACGGAACCAGCACGGAACGGGCCCGGCTCGCCAGCGCTTCGCCGTCGAACAGCTCGTACCCGATCGTGAAGCGGGACGGACGGATCTCCTCCACCCACATCTCCACCCGCACGGTCGGGCCGGATCCGTCCGCCGCCGGGGCGAGCGGATAGTCGACCGGCCGCAGGTAGTCGATCTCGTGCCGGCGGATCACCACGCCGTCGGCGAACCGGAGCCCACGCTCGCGCCCGAGGGCGAACATCAGCGCGACCCGCGCCTCCTCGTACAAGGTGAGGAAGCGGGCGTTGTTGACGTGCCCGTACGCGTCGAGGTCGGACCAGCGCAGGGCGCAGCGATAGACGAACCGCTCAGTCACGCGTCAGCTTGCGGTAGGTCACCCGGTGCGGACGGGCCGCCTCGGCCCCGAGCCGGTCGATCTTGTTCTTCTCGTACGCCTCGAAGTTGCCCTCGAACCAGAACCAACGCGCCGGGTCCTGGTCGTCACCCTCCCAGGCCAGGATGTGCGTGGCGACCCGGTCGAGGAACATCCGGTCGTGGGAGATGACCACGGCGCAGCCGGGGAACTCCAGCAGCGCGTTCTCGAGGCTGGAGAGCGTCTCGACGTCGAGGTCGTTGGTCGGCTCGTCGAGCAGGATCACGTTGCCGCCGATCTTCAGCGTCATCGCGAGGTTGAGCCGGTTGCGTTCGCCGCCGGACAGGACCTTCACCGGCTTCTGCTGGTCGGGACCCTTGAAGCCGAAGGCGGCCACGTACGCCCGGGATGGCATCTCGACCTTGCCGACCATCAGGTGGTCGAGCCCGTCGGAGACCACCTCCCAGACCGTCTTGTCACCGGCGAGGCCGGCCCGGGCCTGGTCGACGTACGACAACTGGACGGTGTCGCCGATCCGGACCGTGCCGCTGTCCGGGTGCTCGATGCCCACGATCGTCTTGAAGAGCGTGGTCTTACCGACGCCATTCGGGCCGATGATGCCCACGATGCCGTTGCGCGGCAGCGAGAACGACAGGCCATCGATCAGCACCCGGTCACCGAAGCCCTTGGTCAGGTTGTTCGCCTCGATGACCGTGCTGCCCAGTCGAGGGCCCGGCGGGATCTGGATCTCTTCGAAGTCGAGCTTGCGGGTCTTCTCGGCCGCGCTGGCCATCTCCTCGTACCGGTCCAGGCGGGCGCGGGACTTGGTCTGGCGGGCCTTGGCGTTGGAGCGGACCCATTCCAGCTCCTCGGCCAGGCGCTTCTTCATCTTGGCGTCCTTGCGCCCCTCGACGGCCAGGCGGGCCGCCTTTTTCTCCAGGTACGTGGAGTAGTTGCCCTCGTACCCGATCGCGCGACCCCGGTCGAGTTCGAGGATCCAGCCGGCCACGTTGTCGAGGAAGTACCGGTCGTGGGTGATCGCCAGGACGGTCCCCGCGTACTTGGCCAGGTGCTGCTCCAGCCACAGCACGCTCTCGGCGTCGAGGTGGTTGGTGGGCTCGTCGAGCAGCAGCAGGTCGGGCGCCTCCAGCAGCAGCTTGCAGAGTGCGACCCGGCGGCGCTCACCGCCGGACAGGCTGGTGACGTCGGCGTCCGGCGGTGGGCACCGCAGCGCGTCCATCGCCAGTTCGAGCTTGGAGTCGATGTCCCAGGCGTCGGCGTGGTCGAGCTCCTCCTGGAGCCGACCCATCTGCTCCATCAGCTCGTCGGAGTAGTCGGTGGCCATCTGCTCGGCGATCTTGTTGAACCGCTCCAGCTTGGCCTTGGTCTCCGCGACCGCCTCTTCGATGTTGCCGAGTACCGTCTTGGCGTCGTTGAGCGGAGGCTCCTGCTGGAGCATGCCGACGGTGTAGCCGGGCATCAGCCGGGCTTCGCCGTTGCTGGGCCGGTCGAGCCCGGCCATGATCTTGAGCAGACTCGACTTACCGGCGCCGTTCGGGCCGACCACGCCGATCTTCGCGCCCGGAAGGAAGCTGAGCGTCACATCGGCCAGGACGACCTTGTCGCCGTGCGACTTGCGCGCCTTCTCCAGGACGTAGATGAACTGCGCCACGCTGCGGCCTACCTCCGTTGTCGATTTCCCGTACGCCGTCGTCAATCCTGACAGGTAAGCCACGCTCCGCCCACATCACCCCGCCTTCCCTGGTACGCGGCGCGGCTTGTTGCCGAGCCTGGTAAGACCAAGTAGCGTTCTGGTATGACCAAGAAGATCACGATCAGTTTGCCGGACGATCTCGCCGAGCGACTCGAACGGGAGCCAAACGTATCCGCGTTCGTGGCGCAATCGCTGCGCCGGCAAATGGCCGGCGAGACGACGCGCGAGATCCTGCAGCGGCTCGGATTCAAGATCACCGATGAGGGCTTGGCCCGAGCAGGGGAACGCTTGGAGCGGGCGCAGGCAGGCATCACTCCCGAGTTGCTGGAGAAGGCTGCTCGGCTACGGGAAGACATCCTGGCGGCGCGCCTTCGGGCCAACCCTTGATCAACCCCGGACTGGCCCTCGACACCGCCGCATTGATCGCATATGCGTCCGGCACTGATGAAGTCGGAATGCAGATAGCTAAGGCTGCCGACCAAAACAGAGACGTGCTCGTGCCAGCCCTGTGTCTCGCACACGCCCACCGGCAGGCGTCGAACGATCAGTGGGTACTGCTCGAAGTGCTCGCGATGCTGCCGAACGTGCATGTGACCCCCGTCGAGGCCGGCATGTGTGCGATTTTGGGCGGCTTTACCCGCCGGATGGCGGACCGGATGGATCTCGCCCAGCTGGCGATGGACGCGGCCGTCCATCCGCTCGTGCCGATCGTGACGGATCAGCGGGAGCTGCTTGGCGAGGTGCTGCCGAAGGAGTGGCCGATCATCGACCTCTGACGGCGTCACCCGTGCGGTTGGCCGGCGAGCCGCCGGGGCAGTAACAGGGGTACGAACCGCAGCCGGCCCGGCTACTTCAGTACGCTCATGCGGTGGGCCCGGAATCGCCGGAGGTGTGCAGAGCGTGACGGTTCGCAGTTCGTTCGTGGTGGTGGCCAATCGTCTCCCCGTAGACGAGGTCAACACGCCCGAGGGACGGCAGTGGCGACGCAGCCCTGGCGGCCTGGTCACCGCGCTGCACCCCGTCCTGGCCGAGCACCAGGGCACCTGGGTCGGCTGGGCCGGCGGCGTCGGCGCCGCCCCGGAACCGTTCGAACTGGAGGGCATCCGGCTGCACCCGGTGCCGCTGAGCGCCGACGAACTGGAGCGCTACTACGAGGGCCAGTCCAACGCCACCATCTGGCCGCTTTATCACGACGCCGTCGAGACGCCGGTGTACAAGCGGCGCTGGCGGGAGGCGTACCGGCTGGTGA
>DASVMV010000189.1:0-4524 GCA_036384155.1 Micromonosporaceae bacterium | reverse complement strand
CTGTGGCTGTGCACCAGCGCGTCCGGCTCGACCGCGGCCGCCGGCACGTCCCCCGCCGCCCGGGACAACCGCTCCCGCACCGCCCGGGCGAGCAACCGCTCCGCCATCGGTGAGCGGCAGATGTTGCCCATGCACACGTGGAGGACGGTGAAGGGCGGCACTCAGGACTCCGCGCCCTGAATGTCGGGGACCACGTCGCGCAGCTTTTCCAGCGGGATCGCGCCCGCCCGCAGCACGCGCGGGACCGCACCGGTGGCGTCGACGATCGTGCTGGGCACCGGATCGGGACACGGCCCGGCCTCGAGGTATACCCGGACCGCGTAGCCGAGCTGGTCGCGGGCCTCCTCGGCGGTGACCGCGGGCGGCTGGCCGGTCTTGTTGGCCGACGAGACGGCCATCGGCCCGGTCTCGCGGAGCACCTCCAGCGCGACCGGATGCAGCGGCATCCGCACCGCCACCGTGCCGCCGGTGTCGCCCAGGTCCCACTGCAGGCTTGGCGAATGCTCCACCACAATGGTCAACGCGCCCGGCCAGAACGCGTCGGCCAGGTCGCGGGCCACCGCCGGCAGGGTGAAGACCAGCCCGTCGAGCGTGTGCCGCGAGCCGACGAGCACCGGGGGCGGCATCTGCGGGGAGCGGCCCTTGGCCGCCAGCAGAGCCTTGACGGCGTACGGCGTGAAGGCGTCGGCGCCCACCCCGTACACGGTGTCGGTCGGCAGCACGACGAGTTCGCCGTTCTTGACCGCCTCGATCGCTGCGGCGATGCCGCGGTCGCGGTCGGCCAGCGACCGGCAGTCGTAGAGCATCACGGTGACCAAGTCTGCCACGCGGCGGGCGGCCGGTCCTACCGGCGGTGGCGCCGCCGGGCGGTCGCGAACCGGGCTCGCCCGGCCAGGTCCGGATGGTCGGCGATCTCCACGTACCGGCCATCGTCGCGCAGCAGCGCCGGCACCGATTCGCCGTGCGACTCGTCGTGCTCGATGCCCAGCGCCCCACCGGGCCGCAGCAGGTCGCCGGCCCGCCGGATCACCGGCCGGATCACCGCGAGCCCGTCGTCTCCGGCGAACACCGCCTCGGCCGGATCATGGTCGGCCACCTCCGGGGGCACGGCCACCCGCTCCGGCACGTACGGCGGGTTGCACAGCAGCACGTCCACCTGTCCGGTGAGCTCGGGCAGGAGGCCGGGGGCGGTGACATCGGCGGCGACCACCTCGATCGGGGAGTCGCCCGCAGCCGCTCGTTCGGCGGCATTGCGGCGCAGCCAATCCAGCGCCGGGCGGGCCTGTTCGACGGCCACCACCCGGGCCGACGGCACCTCGTGCGCGACGGAGAGCGCGATCGCGCCGCTGCCGGCGCAGAGGTCGACCACGACGGGACGATCGCGGCGGTCGCTAGCGGCGGCCCGCGCCTGCTCGATCCCCCAGCCGGCGAGCAGTTCGGTCTCCGGACGAGGCACGAACACGCCGGGGCCCACCGCGAGCTCGATGCGGCGGAAGGCGGCCCAGCCGAGCAGGTGTTGCAGCGGCTCGCGGCGACCCCGCCGGGTGACCAGCCGGTCGTAGCGGTCCAGCTGATCGGGGGCGAAGCCGGAGCTCACCGCCAACCGTCCCCGCGGCACCCCGAGCACATGCGCGGCCAGCAGCTCGGCGTCCGCGCGGGCGGATTCGATGCCGCGGTCGGCGAGGACGGCCGCGGCGGCCGCCACCCGACCCGACGGACGGACGCGTTCTGGCCCTTTGAGGGGATTTTCCTCGGGACCGATCACGCGATAATCATGGCCTGTCCGCCGGCCCGTCGCGGAGCCGGCCAGGCGCGACGCTTGAGGGGGTTGTGCGTGAGCTGGCTCGACCGGGTCACCGACCAGGCCGATAGCCTCGTGCAGGTCCGGCAGCTGATGGAGGCCAACCGCTCGGCCGAAGCCTCGCTGCTCGCCGAGAAGGTCCTGGCAAACTCGCTCGACCCGTACACCCGGGCCGACGCGCTGCTCCAGCGGCTCTCGGCGCTGATCAACCTGGGCCGCTCGGCCGAATACCCGATGGCGCTCGACCAGGCCTTCGACGTCGCCCGCGACCTTCCCGAGCCCTACCTGCACGGTCACCTGCATGCGCTGGCCGCCCTCGCCGCCCATCATCAGCAGGCGCTGGATCTGTGCGTCAAACACCTGGTGCAGGCGGCCGGGTTGCTCGGCGAGGTCGACGCCCCCGATTCGGACACCACGTGGGCCTGGCACGACCTCGCCATGGCGTACTCCTACCTGGGCTTCCACGGCCATGCCATCGGTGCCATGGAACGCGCCCGGGAACTCGCCGTGACCGTCGGCATGCCCGAGGAGACCTTCGCCGCACCCGGCGTTCGGCTGCGCAACGCCGTCACCCTCGACCACAACGGCGACACCGACGGGTGCCTGCGGGTGCTCCGGGACATCGCCAGGGATCTGGACCGGTTCCTCGAACGGGGTGCTCGCCTGCGGCCCAGCACGCTGGCCGCGTACGGATACACGGTGGCCCGGCGGGCCGCGCTCGGCGAGCCGCCCGCATCGGACGCCACGTTCCTGCTGGCGCACGGCGGCGACAGCGTCCGGGCTCGGGACATGCGGCAACTCGGCGAGATCTGCCTGGCCATCGCCCAGGACCGGCCGGTCGAGGCGCTGACCCGGCTCGACACCGTCGAGGTGTCCCCCGGGACGCTCGGCGCGGCCGAGCCGGCCCGTCTGCGGAGCCTGGTGTTGACCCGGATGGGCGACCATGCCGGCGCGCACCGGGCCGACCGGTACGCGTTCCGGCTCGCGGCCCGGCGCAGCGACCGGCTGCGCGACGTGTATGTCGACGGAATCGCCGCGCAGATCAACAGCGAGGAGCTGCGCCGGGCCGCCGCGCACTTCGCCGGTGAGGCGCTCACCGACCCGTTGACCGGCCTGCCGAACCGGCGCCAGCTCGAACGCTACGTCGCCGCCATGGTCAGCCGGGGCGAGTGCGCCGTGGTCGGGGTCTGCGACCTGGACGGGTTCAAGGCGGTCAACACGCGGCACGGTCACCACGCCGGCGACCTGGTGCTGCAGCGGGTGGCCGGAGTGATCAACCGGGTCATGCGGCGCGGCGATTTCGTGGCCCGCTACGGCGGCGACGAGTTCGTCGTCGTCCTGCCCGCCGCGGGAATGCGGGAAGCGACCGACGTGGGCCGCCGGATCAGCGCCGCGATCGCGGGCGAGGACTGGGATTCCCTGGTCCCGGGCACGCCGGTCGGGGTCAGCGTGGGCTTCGCCGAGGTGCGCGGGTCGGGGGTGACGCTCCGGGATGCCCTCGGGACCGCCTTCGAGGTCGCCGACCGCGAGATGCTGCGGGCCAAGACCCGCGCACGCACCGCGTCCTGACGGTCAGCGCCGCGCCAGGTCGGTCTCGCCGGCCAGCCGCGCCGCGCGGTCGGCATCGGCGAGCGCCTCGAGTACGGCGTCCAGCTCGCCGGCGAGCACCAGGTCGAGGTTGTAGGCGGTGAACCCGATCCGGTGGTCGGTGATCCGGTTCTGCGGGAAGTTGTAGGTGCGGATGCGCTCGGACCGGTCGACCGTGCGTACCTGCGCCTTGCGCGCGTCGGACGCGGCCGCGTCGGCCTGCTCCTGCGCCACCGCCAGCAGCCGGGCGCGCAGGATCCGCATCGCCTGCTCGCGGTTCTGCAGCTGGCTCTTCTCGTTCTGACAGGAGACCACGATGCCGGTGGGCACGTGCGTGATCCGCACCGCCGAGTCGGTGGTGTTGACCGACTGCCCACCCGGGCCGGACGACCGGAACACGTCGATCCGCAGGTCGTTCGGATCGATGGTGACGTCCACGTCTTCGGCCTCGGGCAGCACGAGCACGCCCGCGGCGCTGGTGTGGATCCGGCCCTGCGACTCGGTGACCGGCACGCGCTGCACTCGATGCACGCCGCCCTCCCACTTGAGCCGCGACCAGACGCCATTGCCGCCCTCCGGCACGCCCTTGGTCTTGATCGCCAGCGAGACATCCTTGACCCCACCGAGATCGGACTCCTGAGAGTCGATCACCTCGGTGACCCAGCCCTGCCGCTCGGCGTACCGGGTGTACATGCGCAACAGGTCGCCGGCGAACAGCGCCGACTCTTCGCCGCCCTCGCCGGCCTTGATCTCGAGGATGACGTCCTTGGCGTCGTGTGGGTCGCGCGGGATCAGCAGTTCGGCGAGCCGCTGCTCCAGCGGCGGCAGTGCCGCCGCGATCCGCTCGGCCTCCGCCGCGAAGGACGGGTCCTCGGCCGCGAGCTCACGGGCCGCGCCCAGATCCGCCCGCGCCCGGGTCAGCTCGCCGGCGGCCTTGTGCACCGGTGCGAGCTCGGCGAACCGCCGGCCGACGCGCCGCGCGGTGTTCTGGTCGGCGTGGATCGTGGGGTCGGCGAGGCGCCTTTCCAGGTCGGCGTACTCGTCGAGCAGCCGGGCCAGGCGTTCACTGCTCACCCTCGTCCTCCTTCACCAATTGGGTCGGATGCGGACGGCGCCCGCCCGTACCGGCGGTAGAG
>DASVMV010000188.1:0-11349 GCA_036384155.1 Micromonosporaceae bacterium | reverse complement strand
CCACCGCCGGCGGTGCCGACCGCCTGGCACCTGTACCCGCAGGGCCGCCTGTCCGCGGCGGCGGCGGTGCCGTCTGAACCGGACCGGTTCCGGTACGACCCGGCCGACCCGACGCCGTCGCTGGGCGGGCCGCTGCTGGTCGCTGGGCGGGCCGGGCCGGTCGACAACCGGCCGGTCGAGGCCCGCCCGGACGTGCTGACGTACACCAGCGCGCCGCTGACCGAGGCGGTCGAGGTGATCGGTCCGGTCACCGCCCGGGTGTACGTCCGCAGTTCGCTGCCGTACCTGGATGTGTTTCTGCGCTTGTGTGACGTCGACGAGCGCGGCCGATCGTGGAATGTCTGCGACGGCCTCGTCCGGGTCGGGTCGGGCCGGGTTCCGCAGGACGGCGACGGGGTGATCGAGGTGGCCGTCCCGCTGTGGCCGGCGGCGCACCGGTTCGCGCCGGGGCACCGGATCCGGCTGCAGGTCAGCGGCGGGGCGCATCCGCGGTACGCCCGCAACCCGGGCACCGGGGAGCCGCTCGGAACCGCCGTGACGCTGCGGGCGGGGGAGCGGGAGATCCTGCACGACCCGGCGCATCCGTCCGCCGTTTACCTGCCGGTCAGCCAGGTTCCGGGCGGGGTCAGCGGCGCGCCGTGAGCCAGGCGTCCTCGGCCGCGTAGTCGAACCAGTCGCTGCGGTATTCGTTGACCACGTCCGGGAAGACGCTGCGCCAGTCCCGGTCGCGGGCAGCATCCACCAGCCAGGCGACCGTCGCGGGCAACGACTCCACGTAACCGGTCACCGGACGATAGTCCAGCTCCCGGGCCGCGGCCGTCATGTCGAACACGCAGGGGGAGGCCAGCGACCAGGGCGTCTCGCCGACCGGTGGCGCCGGCGACGGGCCGTCGATGAGCACCTCGTCGGCGTCCTGGTCGAGCACCGCGGCGATGGCGGCACCGATCTCGCGTACGGTCGGCACCTGCGGGTCGCCGGCGTTGAGCACCCGCGAGCCGGGCCGGGCGGCCGCGAGGCGGATCAACTCGGCGATGTTGCGCGTCGATGCCGGGTGGAAGCGGCTCTGGCCGCCGTAGGTCAGGACGCGGACCGGGCGCCGGTCGAGACAGCGTTTGACGAAGTACCACTCGCGCGGGTGGACGGTGTGCGGGCCGTGGATGGCGCCAGCGCGCAGCAGCGTGACGGGCAGGTCGGGGCCGGCCGCGAGCAGATCCTGTTCCAGGGCACGCTTCTCCGTGGCGTACGACCCGTCTCCGGCGGCCACGGTCGGCTGGCTCTCCGGGATGGGTACCGGGAACCGGGCGTCGTCGTCGACGAGATCGCGCCCGTGCTCGTCAACGTAGACGGCGCCGCTGGAGATCACGACCGCCGAGCCGATCCGGCCGGCGAGATCGAGCAGCTGGCGCGCGTGTGCCGATCCGTACGCGACGGTGTCGACCACGACCTCGCAGCCGGCCCCCACGGCAGCGGCCAACTGTGCCCGGTCGTCGCGATCGACGCGGAGGGCCTGCACCGGCCAGTCGGCGGCCCAGTCCACCGACCGCTCGCCACGCGAGGCGGCGCGGATCCGCCAGCCGTCCTGGACCAGGGCGCCTACGGCGGCCCGGCCGATCTGTCCGGTGGCTCCAATGACGAGGGCGATCTTGTCCATGGTGGAAAGGCTAGCAACGCGGCCGGCGATGGCGGATTGTCGAAGCCACCGGAGGCCGCCCACGGCCGTACGGCGGACGACCGTTCGCCGGTGGCGCTCACTGGTGGTCGGCGGCCGCGAGATCGAGCACGTACGAGTCGCCCTCCCGGCGGAAGCCGAGCCGGTCGTAGTACGGCGCCACCATGCCCGGCGGGGTCACCACCCGGCCGAACCCGCGGTCGCGGAACAGCCGGCTGCGCCGGTAGACGAACTCGCCCGGCGTGAAGTCACGGAACCGGGGTGTCACATAGTCCAGGTCGACCTGCGCGACGCCGTTGCCGGCGTCGTGCGCCAGGACCACGCCGACCACCTCGTCGGCCCGGAGGACCAGAAAGGCCGATCCGCCGGGCGCCGCCGGCGGTTGGAAGCCGGGGGTGAACCGGGCGATGTCCGCTTCGTGGACGCGCAGGATGTGCGCCAGGAACGCGTCGTCCGGCCTGACCTCGACGACCTGGTACGCCCGATCGTCGTGCCGTGTCGTCATCAACTGGCGCAGGTAATAGAGGTTGATCACCACGAGGACGGCGTTGAGGCCGACCATCGGCCAGACCCGGATGGCGCCGTTGTAGCCGATCAGCACCAGGCAGCCGACCAGGTTGAGCACCCGCAGCCGCAGTACGCGGGTCTGCAGCAACGACCAGACCAGCAGGGCCGACCCGGCCCAGCCGACGAGTTGCAGCCAGTTCACTCCGCGAGGCTAGCCGCCGAGAACCGACAGTGCCGTCGTCCGCATCAACTCCCCCCGACGTTTGGCGCCACCAGCCCGGACTCGTATGCGAGAACCACGGCCTGCACGCGGTCACGGAGTCCAAGCTTGGCCAAGATGCGCGTCACGTGGGTCTTCACGGTTGCCTCCGTGAGGAACAGTCTTCGTCCGATCTCGGCGTTCGACAGCCCTCCGGCTACCGCCCGCATGACATCCAGCTCGCGTGGGGTCAGGCGGGCCAGCGCCGTCGGAACCCGGCCGTCGAATGTCGCTGGGGGGCGGCGGACGAAGTTCTCGACCAGGCGGCGGGTCACGGCGGGGGAAAGGAGTGTTTCGCCACGTACGCAGGCGTGGACGGCGCGGACAAGTTCGGCGGGCGGTGTGGTCTTGAGCAGGAAGCCCGACGCCCCGCCTTTGAGCGCCTGGAAAACATATTCGTCCAGGTCGAAGGTCGTCAGGATCAGGACGCGGGTGTTTGGGCAGCGCCTGACGATGTCGACGGTGGCGGTCAGGCCATCACCCCCCGGCATTTCGACATCCATCAGAACCACGTCAGGGCACGTTTGGACGGCCAGCCGAACCGCCGCGGGGCCGGCTGCGGCCTCGCCGACGATCTCGATCAGTCCCGTGGTGGTGAGAATCGCGGCCAGGCCGCCGCGGACGAGATCCTGATCGTCGACCAGCAGCACGCGAATCCGCTCGGTCACTGAGCCTCCCGCTGGGCGCTTGGCACCAGCGCCCGCACCTGGAAGCCACACCCGGACGGTCCCGGCCCGGCCTCGAAGCTGCCACCTAGACTTTCGACGCGTTCCGTCATGCCGATGAGCCCGTAACCGCGGCTCGCGGCCGCCGCCGGTCCCGGACCGTCGTCGACGACCTCGATCATTCTGGCCTCGCCCCGGATCGAGATGGTGACCCGGACATGGGCGTTGGGGGCGTAGCGCAGGGCGTTGGTGAGCGACTCTTGTACGAGGCGGTAGACGATTGGATCAGGATGGTGTCCGTCGTCCCGATCCTCGAGATCGATGGCGAGGCCACCGGCCCGCATCCGGGCCACCAGCGCCCGGACGTCGGCATTTCGCCCGCCGGGAGCGCTCGCGGTGCCCTCGCCAATGACCTGGGACAGGCGGTCCAGGTCCCGGAGCGTGTCCGTCGCAACGGCCTTGACCTCTTCGATGCACTTGCTCGCGGCGGCTCGGTCGTTGTCCGCGAGCGCCTGCGCCGCGCCCGCCTGCATGACCATGACGACCACGGCGTGCGAGACGGTGTCATGTAGGTCCCGGGCGACCGCGAGCCGCTCGGACTGCACCGCATGCGATACGGCGTCAGCCCGCTCTTCCGAGAGTCTCCTGGTCTGTTCGACCTCCGACTCGGCCTGATCAGTACGGCGCGCGGTGGCATGAGCTGCGGCGCCAAGCGCGACGAGCAACAGTACGGACAGCGTCAGGTTCTCCGGGTAATAGCCGGCGAGCAGAACGGCGGCCCCGGTCAGCATGACCACGGCGCCGACCCGATGACGCCACCGGCGGTGTGCCAGGGCGGACCACATCAACCCACCGAGGACTGCGATCCACCAGAAGCCCTGGCCGACCGGATGGCCGGACAAAGCGCTGGTGAGCAGCGCCAGGCCGCAGATGGCCGCGCCGGCTCCCGGTGATCGCCCCCGGAGGCCGATGCTTCCGGCTGCCACGACGGTAAGCGGAATCGACCACGACGAATCGTCGCCGGCCGGTTGGGAGAAGGAGCGCTCCACGACGGCCAGCGCGACCAGGGCCACCGCGACGGCCGGGTCGTGCCACGACCGTGCGGGGCGTCCCGGCGCAATGGTCGCCGTTCGTTCGCGCGCTCGCCGGCTGCCGCCGCCCGGTACGGCGAACTCAGTGGGAACGTCGCGGAGCAACCCCAGCAGCCGGCGTAACTCCACCATCGCTCGCCGGCCTTCCTCCTGCACCGCGCTCAGCCGAACCTGGCTGTCGGCGCCCCAGGACGCAGCGGCGGTCGCTTGGTGCAGCATGGCCGTCACGGCAGTGCGGACAACTGTTTGCACGTCCGCCGCCAACCGCTCACGTTCCTCCACGACCGCCTGTCGAGCCACCTCTTCTGGCGACGTGGCGGACACATCCCGCCTGCGCTGACCTTCGGCCCGGGCCCGGCGGGCCGCGTGGCTCATCAGCCGTGCTGCGAGCGCGACACCGACCGTCACAATCAACGCCCAGAGAATGCTCCAAACGTCGGCGGGCGTTTCCGACCAGGCGGAGGATCCGATAAGCGAGCCGGTCAGTATCGCGATGCCGACCAGTGCACGCCGGTTGCCGGTCCCCGCCCCCAATACAGCCGCCACGAGCAGCACCAGGGGCGCATTCCACGAATTGCTCGGCGACGGGTCCAAGAGGAGACGTCCCGTCAGCTCCGCTAGAACCGTCAGCAGAACCGCCGCATAGCCACGCCGCCACATCGCGCCGGCGGCCGCGCAGAGCAGCGCCACGACGGCAACGTCGGCTGACCGGCCAGGTAGGAACACCGCAGCGTGCAGCCCGACACCGCAGCCGACGGCCAGATCGAGCAAGCCGCGGCGAAGCATGAGGTGAGCCTAATTTGCTGCCGTCGATCCGGATATCCATCTCAAGTCGTACGGCCGCCGACCTGTGGACGACCGAGCATCGGCACCAGGCCGTACCGCCGGCCGACCTGACGACGACGACAGGACCCCGCAACGGCTCCTAGCGTTCGCAGGAGTTCATCTACCGAAAGGAGGCCCGCCATGCTCCGGCTGACTGACGCTCGCGACTTTCGGCGGACCGGCACCGGGGTCGCTCTGATTACCGGCTCCCTGTTGATACTCGGCGGAAATCTGGTGGCGCCCCACGGCGCGAACGAACGGGCCAGCCTTGACGCCCTGGCCGCCAGCCCCGTCCGCGGCGACCTGGCAGCGATCATGACGCTGCTCGGCATGAGCCTGATCGTCTGCGGTGCGGTGGGAACGATGCACCTGCTGCGGCACCGCGCCGTTGTGTTCGGCAACATCGGGGGGCTGCTCACCGTCGTGGGCCTGATGGCGTACGCGGTTGCGGCCACCGGCTACTTCGAGGTCAAGGCGGTACGGGCGGTCGATGTGGACGCGGTCGTCCGCATCGAGGAAGTCATGGCTGGGGCCGCCGTGGTCACCGTCCTCGTGCTCGCGCTGATCGCAGCCCCGGCTGGTCTACTGCTCCTGCTCGTCGGGCTGTGGCGCGCCGGACAGCTCCCGATCTGGCCGTCCGTAGCGCTGTTTCTGGGACTCGCGGCACTGCAGTTCGGCGGTGGCGCGACCGTCACGGCGATCAGCTCGTTGTTGATTGTCGCCGCGCTGGGTTCGACCGGCATCGCCGTCTTGCGGATGTCGGACGACTCGTGGGACCAGGTGTCAACCGAACGAGTGACAGCGCCGATCTGATCCGGTGGTTTGGCCGCGGCTGTCGGCCGCGGCCACCCTGGCATTTGACCTACCAGCCGCGGGCCCGCCACTGGGGGAGCGACGGGCGCTCGGCGCCCAGGGTGCTGTCCCGGCCGTGGCCCGGGTAGAACCAGGTGTCGTCCGGCAGCCGGCCGAACACCTTCTCCTCGAGATCGTTCATCAGACTGGTGAAGTTGCGCGGATCGGTCGTCTTCCCGGGACCGCCCGGGAACAGCGAGTCGCCGGTGAAGAGGTGCGGCACGCCGTTCGGGTCGCGGAAGAGCAGCGCGATCGATCCCGGCGTGTGCCCCACCAGATGGATCACCTCAAGACGGCAATCACCCACCGTCACGGTGTCGCCGTCGGACAGCGGGGCGGCCGGGATCGGCAGGCCGTCCGCGTCGGCCGGGTGCGCCAGGGACCGGGCGCCGGTCGCCGCCACCACCTCCTCCAGCGCCACCCAGTGGTCCATGTGCTGGTGGGTGGTGACGATCGCCGACAGCCCGGCGGCACCGGCCAGCTCGAGCAGCCGCGGCGCCTCGTTGGCCGCGTCGATCAGCACCTGGTCGCCGGTGGACCGGCAGCGCAGCAGGTAGGCGTTGTTGTCCATCGGGCCCACCGAGACCTTGGTGATCGTCAGGGCGTCCAGCTCGCGGATATCGGGGGTACCGCCGGGCGACACGTCTCCGATGTAGGCCATCGTTTCCTCAGATCCAGACAGGTGGTACCGGCAGCGGTCCGGGTGGCGACGCGGCGAGGGCCTCGCCGCGGGTGCGCCCGGTCAGCCAGGCCGCCAACTCGTGGGCAGGGCCGGTCACGGTCGGCGCCGCCTCGGGGTCGCCGATGGCCAGCTCGTGACCGGTCTCGACCGGATGCAGCACCATCGCCGGAGCGTCGGTCCGGCCGGCGAGGTCGGACGCCACCTCGTGCAGCAGTCGGTGACTGAAGGCCTCCGCCCAGTCGGCCGGTGCGTAGCCGGCCGCCAGGTCGACGTGGTGCACCTCCACCTCGCGCAGCCGTCGCCACGGCAGCGTCGCGGCCACCAGGGCGCCCCGGTGGGAGCGGACCACGGCGGCCCATGCCTCGGGCGGCAGCGCCGCGGCCGCGTCGGCGAATCGCGCCGCCGAGGCGCGTAGCTCCGCGAGCATCTCCGCCGGTGGCCGACCGGCGCCGGCCTCGATGTCGGCGTCCCGGTCGGCCGCGCTGGCGTACATCGGGATGTCCTCGCCGGTGCGCGCCGAGGTCAGGAGATTGACCAGGCCGTCGGCCTGGCGGGCCAGGTGTGCCAGCACGTGCCCCCGGGTCCAGCCGGGCAGCAGGGACGGTGCGGCCAGGCCGGCCGCGTCGAGCGTCGTAGCCGTGCGGAGTAACCGGTCTGTTGCCCGGTCCACTTCGGTCATAAGTACGAGCGGGTCAGCCGTCACGGTCCGACCCTAGTCCGCCCGGCCGATCCGGGCGCGCCGGAAATGGCTTTCGGCGCCGGGGTTGGCGCTCTACCGTCGCTGCATACGCATCCCGCGGGAACGGGGAGGGGGTGGGAATGGTGCCGCTGGTCGCGACGTGCGTGCTTCTGATTGTTTCCACCCTGTCCGGCGTCTGACGCGATCCGCGTCGCGGACGCCAGCCCATCGAGAGGTTCCCATGACGTTCGAACTCGCGTCCCTTGGTTGGGACGCCCATTTCGCCGGCGCCTACCGCGCGACGGGGGCGGACCGGCCCGGCCGGGTCGTCCGGGTCGATCGGGGCGTGTGTACGGCGCTGTGCGCCGACGGCACGGTCCGGGCCAGTCTCGGTGGCGGTGTGCTGTGCGTCGCCGCCGCCGATCCGGCCCGGTTGCCGTGTGCCGGCGACTGGATCGTGGTCCGCACCTGGCCGGACGGGCGGGTGACCGCGGAGGCGGTGCTGCCCCGCCGGACCGCCATCGTGCGCCGCACCGCCGGCAAGGACTCCACCGGCCAGGTTCTGGCCGCCAACGTCGACACGGCCGCGGTGGTCGAGCCGATGGACCCCGAGCCCGACGTACGCCGGATCGAGCGGCTGCTCGCGCTGGCGTGGGAGTCCGGGGCTCAGCCGCTGGTCGTGTTGACCAAATGCGACCGGGCCAGCGACCCGGCCGAGGTGGCCCGGCAGATCGCCGCCGTGGCGCCGGGCGTGCGGGTACTGCCGGTGAGCGCCCACCGCGGCGACGGCCTGGCGCCGCTCCGTCCGCTGGTCGCCGCCGGTCGCACCCTGGCGCTGCTCGGCCGGTCCGGGTCCGGCAAGTCGACGCTGGTCAACGCGCTGGCCGGCGCGACGGTCATGGCCACGCAGACCAACCGACGGGTCGACGGGAAGGGCCGGCACACCACGACGTACCGCGCGCTCGTCCCGATCCCGGGCGGCGGCGCCGTCCTCGACACCCCCGGCATCCGGGCGGTCGGCCTCCTCGACGCCGCGGACGGGCTGGACGCGGCGTTCTCCGACGTGGTGGACCTCGCCGCGGGGTGCCGGTTCGCCGACTGCGCGCACGCCGGCGAGCCGGGCTGCGCCGTACGAGCGGCGTTGGAGTCCGGGGAGCTGTCGGCGCCACGCTGGGAGAGCTGGCTCAAGCTCCAGCGGGAGGTGGCGTACGAGAGCCGTCGCCGGAACGCCCGGCTGGCCGCTGCGGAGCGGGCGAGGTGGCGCCGGGTCGAGCGGGCTCAGCGCGCACGCGGTACCCGAGGCTAGCCGCCGTCTGGTGTCGATCATGGAGCTGTGGTGGGGGAGGTGCCGGACTAGCCCGGTGGATGGGCGGCGAGCCACTGGTCCATGGTGTCGGTGCGTACCGCGGTGAACAGTTGTCGGGCGGCCGGTTCGTCGGGAAGCACGACGCTCTGGTCGCCGATCGTCGCGGTGCCGGCCGACGGGCTGATCACCCGGTCGATGTTGGCCCTGCGTATCCCGCGCAGATCCCAGGCCAGGTCGAATGTCGACAGGGTGTTGTCGACGGTGACCGCTCCGGCGGTCGCCTTGAGGAAGGCGTCCAGGCGGCCTGGACTGGTCACGAGGCCGCGCTGGGTGGCGCGGTCGACCAGGGCGGCGATCACCTGCTGCTGGTGCCGGATGCGGGTGAAGTCGCCGTCGCGGAACTGCTTGCGCTGCCGCGCGAAATCGAGGGCGGTCGCGCCGTCCATCCGCTGGGTCCCGGCGTGGAAGGTGCGGAACGGCCGATGGGTGGAGGTGAAGGTCTCGGAGACCCCGACTTCGATCCCGCCCAACGCGTCGACGATCTCCCGGAAGCCGGCGAAGTCGATGAGCACGACGTGGTCGACCCGTACGCCGGTGAAGCGTTCCGCCGCGCGCACCATGAGCGGTGTACCGCCCCAGGCGTAGGCCGCGTTGATCTTGGCTTGGGTGCCGCCTTGGCCGGCCGCACCGGTAGGCAGCGTGGTCCAGGTGTCGCGCGGAATGGAGATCAGTTGAGCGCGCTCGCGGTTGGCCGGCAGGTGGACGAGGATGATCGTGTCGGCTCGGGAACCGGTGGGGTCGGGGTCGGTTGAGTCGCTGCCGAGGATGAGCAGGTTGAGGGCCGCAGATGGCGTCTTCGCGGGCCGGCCGGCTTCCGGCAGGGCGCTGAACACGTCGACC
This sequence comes from Micromonosporaceae bacterium, assembly GCA_036384155.1. Classification (GTDB taxonomy): domain Bacteria; phylum Actinomycetota; class Actinomycetes; order Mycobacteriales; family Micromonosporaceae; genus DASVMV01. The sequence continues at coordinate 1,914 of DASVMV010000188.1, read as the reverse complement.
CGGGCGACCGTCTTGTCCACCGACCTGGCGTAGAACCAGCCGCCGACCGCGACGCCGCCGGCCACCAGGACCAGCACGAGCGCCGAGACCAGTGCCAGGAGGCGCCACCAGCGGCCGCCGCGGCGCTCGCGGGGGGCCGTCGCTATCCCATTGAGGTCGCTGCGGGCCGGTTCGTCGGGAGGCTCCTGGCTGCTCCCGGTGAACGGGTCGGCGACGACCGGAAGTGGACCCGTGTCGTCGGGCGGCCGGTCTGGGCGGGACATGGTTGCAGACGGTACGCGTCCCGCTACGTCTTCGGAGGGTGAATCGGCCGGAATCGCCGATCCGGTGGTGCGACCACGCGGATGAGCTTGACGTAGCCGCGGGCCGGGTCAGGACAGTTCGTGGCGGAGAATCTTGCCGAGCGCGTTGCGGGGCACGGTCTCGATCCAGCGCCAGGCCCGGGGCCGCTTGTACGCCGCCAACCGCTCCGCGCACCACTGCGTCAGGTCGGCTTCCAACGCCGAGGTGTCGACGGCGTCGGCCGGTACGACGTACGCCACGACCGTCTCTCCCCACTCCGGCGACGGAAGACCGGCCACCGCCGCGTCGCCGACCGCGGGATGGGACCGCAGCACCTCCTCGACTTCGCGCGGGTAGACGTTGTAACCGCCGGTGATGATGAGTTCCTTGGCCCGCCCGCTGATCCGCAGGTAACCGTCGTCGTCGAGGACGCCCAGGTCGCCGGTGCGGAACCAGCCGTCTGTGGTGAATGCCTCGGCGGTCGCCTGTGGCCGGTCGAGGTAACCGCCGAAGACGTTCGGCCCGGTCACCTCGATCTCGGTGACGCCGCCCTCGCGGGGCGCCAGCCGCAGCGACACCCCGGGCAGCGGCAGGCCCACCGTGCCCGGCCGGCGCGGCCCGTCGTACGGGTTTGACACCAGCATGATGGTCTCGGTCATGCCGTACCGCTCCAGGATCCGCTGGCCGGTGCGCTCGCGGACCGTGTCGTGCAGTTCGGCCGGCAGCGGGGCCGACCCGCTCACCGCCAACCGCAGCGCGCGCAGCGCGTCGAGGTGCGGCGACGCGGCGAGACGGTGGTACATGGTGGGGACGCCGAAGAACATCGTGGCGCCGGCCTCGATCGCCGAGGCGACGGCGGGCGGCTCGAACCGCGGCAGAAGCAGAAGCGACCCGCCGGCGACGAGCGTGCCGTGCAGCCCGACGCCGAGCCCGTGGATGTGGAACAGCGGCAACGACAGCGCGAGCCGGTCCTCGGGCGTCCACCGCCAGGCCAGCCGTACGGCGTGCGCGCTGGCGAGCAGGTTGGCGTGGCTGAGCACGGCGCCTTTGGGCTTGCCGGTGGTGCCCGAGGTGTAGACGATCAGCGCTGGATCCGCCGGTTCGACCCGGTCGAGCGGGGCGGCCTGCGGTTGTGGCAGCCGGGCGAGGTCCGGCGTGGTCGCCGGGACGTCCGGAGACCGCTCGAGGTCGTCCAGCACCGCCAGCGACGGGCGCGCGTCGGCGGCGAGGTTCGCCAGTTCGCTGGCGGTGTAGGCGGTGTTCGCCGGCACCACGGTGAGGCCGTACCGCAACGCGGCGAGGTACGCGACGACGAGCTCCACGCTCGGCCCGGCGGAGACGATGACGCGGTCGCCGGGCGCCAGGCCGGCCGCCGCGTACCGGCCGGCGGCGGCGGCGGTCAACTGTTCGAGTTCGGCGGCGGTGACGGTCCGGCCGGCGGGCGTCGCGAGCACCTCGGCGTCCGGGTCGGCGGCCCACCGCCCGGTCCATGCGCCGGGCAGGGTGGCGCCGAGGCCGAGGTCCGCCTCGACGCCCGGCCCCAGGTGCGCCGACCAGTGTGGGGCCCTGCTTGCTGGTTCGCTCGGTCGCGCGGCGCTGTTCGCGACGTCTTCCCTCGTCGCGGCGCACCTC
>DASVMV010000187.1:0-9352 GCA_036384155.1 Micromonosporaceae bacterium | reverse complement strand
GGGCGACGCCGGGCCACCCCCGCACCAGCGCCGGCGCGCCGCCGAGGTACGGGTCGTGCCCTGCGCCGACGTCGCCCACGACAGCGACCTGGACACCCCGGCGGACACGCGCCACTCGTGAAGCGGGCCCCGACCGTGGTGCGCCGGGCCGTCAGAATGCGCTGATGCCGGACGGCGTGCCGAGGCCGGTCGGTCCGTCATAGCCCGGAACCGCGGTGCACAGGTACACGCCGTCGCAGTTGTCTCCGTTGGCGCCGCTGGTGATGTCGTACAGACCACCCGTGCTGCGGTAGAGGTCGGACGCGTAGCGTCCACGGTCCCCGTCGGCGGCCATGGCGAAGATGCTGGCGATGATGGGCGTCGCGAGGCTGGTGCCGCCCACCTGCAGCCAGCCGTCGAACCCGAACGTGTCGTACACCGCCAATCCGGTATCTGGGTCGGCGACCGCCGCGACGTCGGCGACGGTCCGCATCCCGCAGAGGTCGTCCGACTGCCATCCGGGCTTACGGATATATGCCGAACAGCCGCTCGTCGCGCCGCTCCAGGCCGATTCGGACCAGCCGCGTTCGCTGTCCGACCGGGTGAGCGACGTCCCGCCGACGGCCACGGCGAACTGTGACGCGGACGGATAACTGACGCCGCCGATCAGCGGTGCCCCGTTGCCGTACCCGTAGTCGCCGGTGGCAACCACGAACGGCACGGTCAGCCCGCGGTAGTAGCGCTCGAGGGTCTGCTCGCCGGAGAACTCGCCGCGGCTGCCGTAACTGTTGGAGATGGCGTCGGCGCCGAGGCGCTGTGCCGTGTGGACGGCCGGGATGAGATCGGCGAGCGACGAGCTGTCGGCCTCGACCAGCAGGATCCGGCACGACGGACATGCGGACGAGACCGCGTCGAGATCCAGCGAGATCTCCAGACCCCATCCGGGGTCGGGCGAGGGCAGGTCGGTCGCCTGACCTCGCTGGTTGACCTTGGAGAAACAGCCGTTGGCGGTGGTACACGGCGGCAGCCCGTAGTGCGCCCGATACACCGCCAGGTCCGCTTCGGCGTTCGGGTTGTCGTACGCGTCGACCACGGCGACCGTCCGTCCCCGGCCGGCGTCCGGTGCCAGGTGGTAGGCCGACTGGATGTCCGCGGGGCCGAGCCCGACGGGCTCGCTGAGCGAGACGCCGGCGGCCGTGTTGACCTGCGCCAGGCACTGCGTGTACGGCGGCGCGCCCGGTGCGGCGCAGACCGGCTGGTTCGCTGCGCCCGGCGTGGTCGGAAGGTCGACGAGGGGCGTGACGACCAGCGGGTAGGCCCGCGTGATTGTCTGGTCGATCGTGCTGCCGGCCTCGTCGGTGGCGTGGATGCGCAGCGACGCGTACCCCGTGGTCTTGTTCAGGGGCGGCTGGGTGTACGCGAGCCGGAACGCGCCGCCGTCCGCCGGGGACGCCGGCACGGCCTGCCAGGTGCGCCCGTCGTCGTACGACACCTCCGCGCCGAACTCGCTGATCGTGGCCCGGCCGGCACCGCGCTGGCGAGCCACCGTGACGTCGACGGTGGCCGGTCCGCCGGCGGGGATCACATCGTCGAGGCCGGCGGATGTCGCGTAGCGGCTGAACAACAGGGGCTCGACGGTGCAGTCGCCGCTCCCGCCGCCACCGCCGGCCGCGGCGCCCTTGCCGCCGCCCCCGCCCTTACCGGCACAGGTCCAGCCGTCCGGCAGCGGCACCGGGTCCCGGCGTTGCGAGGGGAAGGTCCATTCGGTGTGTACCGCCGTCGACGTCGGCCAGGCGGCCGAGCTGTCTTCGACGTCGTACACCAGCCGGTAGGTCGCCGGGTCGGGGCTCATCGGGAAGGTGGCGAACCCGGACGACGTCTGCCCGACCGGGCTGCCGTCCTGATACAGCGCGAGCGTCTCGCGGGTCGTCGGCCCGGCCAGCGTGATATGCCCGTCGTTGTCGGTGAAGGGCAGCAGGATGGTGCTGAAGCTGTCGCCGGAACGGCACGCCGGGCACGGCTGGCCGACCACGGGCTGCTGCTCAACGCCCGACGCCATCGGTTGCGCCAGCCAGGTGGCCTGCGTCTGCTCGCCCGGCGCGTACGGCACGAGGGCGCTCTGGGTGAAGCCCCCGCCACTCTGCGCATCGGCCGCCACCGCCTGCAGCCAGAACACGTCCGGACGCGCGGTGACGTACTCGGTCCGTTCGAGCGGCGCGGCGAGCTGGCCCGCGGCGCCCACGGCGACCGCCTGCCAGGTGCTGATGCCGAGCCGCAGCTCCAGCTCGGCCCGGCCCGGAACCGGACTGTGATACCGGGACCCGATCGTCGCCACCTGGTCCGCGGTCACGGTGTGGGCGAGCTCGGCCGGGATCGCCGCCGCGTACGGGAATTCCAGGTCGTACAGGTACCGGCCCTCCGGTCCCTCCAGCCGGAAGTAGGGGTAGAAGTAGAGTTCGCCGACGCCGACCGGCGCGGTGGGCGTCGCGTACAGCGGGGTGTCGTTGAACGTCACGAACCCGGCGGTGAAACTCGGGCCGGTGGTCGCGTTGCGCTGGTAGTTCAGCTCCGCATGCACCGGCGTCGACGGCCGCGGCGTCGTGGCGGACACCCGCCGGCCCTTGCGCGCGTCGAGGATGACCGTCGTGTCGCGGGTGACGACGACCTCCGGCGCGGCCACCAGCGTGAAGTCGACGCTGTTGTCCGGATACGCCGTGGAGACGTACGACGAGATGCTGTAGTGGCCCGCCGGCACGCTGACCGCGAACTCGCCCCGGAAGTACGACTGCCCGGCGATGAACCGGTTCGTGTCGTCGGCGTTCATCACCACCCCGAGGTCTCCCCCGGCGCGCTGGCCGCGCCGGTCGAAGGCCTTGACCCGCACGGTGAACAGCTCGCCGGGCGCGGGGCCGGGCGACGCGGAGCCGGCCAGGGAGATCCGGGCGATTCCCCGGAACGTGTCCGGGCTCGCCCCGCGCTTCTCGGCGGTCCAGTGCCGCGTCAGCGCCGCCCGGAACGCCGCCGGGTCGCCGACGGTCACGCGCCCATCCGGGGAGGTGCGGAAGCCGGGCGGTAGCCGCCGCTCGCTTCCCGGCTGGTAGTCGACGGTCAGCTCGGGCTGGGGTGCGGCGGTGGACGAACTCTCCGGGGTCAACGCGTTGACGTCGAAGAGGTCCAGGGCCAGGGGTTGGCCGATGAGCCCCGCGGCGGAGTGCGGCAGGACGTACAGGTGCGGGCCGTTGGCCAGCACCTCGAACGAGCCGGATCCCGAGCCGCCGGACAGCAGGGTCACGGTGGGTTTGCCCTCAGGCGTCGCGGCGACCGCGACGCGGTCGCCGGTGATCAGCGTGTACGTCCTCACCCCGGCGGACCCGGCGGCGGCCGTCGTGCCTGCCTCCTCGGCGGCGGCGGGCCCGGCGGCGGGCCCGGTGATCGTGGCGGCGAGGCAGACCAGGGATACCGTCGCCGTGATGATCCGTCTCATGTTCACCTCGTGGAGTCGCGATCAGGACCGGGGAACCGCGCTGCTCACCGCTGCTCGGACAGGCCGAGGTACATCAGCGTCGGGAATCGCGGGTGGAACGCAATCGCGGTGACGTCGTCGTACGGGTTGTGGGTCGACGTCAGCCGGTCCAGCGCGGCGTCGTACGCGAACAGATCCGTGCCGTATCCGGCGAACCAGGTGCCGAACTCGAAGTAGACCTTGCCCGCGTCCACCGGGTGCGGCACCAGCAGCAGGCCATTCGTGAGCGTGACCTTGCCGGGAACGTGGTCGACCACCGCCCGGAACGTGCGGCCGCCGTCGGTCGACCGGAAGATGTGCCGGCCCTCGTTGGGCACGTTGGTGTCGTGCTCGGTGATGTCCAGGCCCATCGCCCACACCACGGACGGGTCCACCGGCGAAACGGCCACGGTGAACACGTTCATCCGGTGGCCGGGCACCATGGCCGCCTGGGACCAGGTGCGGCCGCCGTCGTCGCTGGTGAACGCCCCGTCGACGATGGTGCCGAGGACCACCCGGTCGAGGTCTGTCGGGGCGATGGCGGCGTCGTAGAGGCCGACCGTGCCGCCGCCCGGCGACGCCGGCGCGGTGCCCATGGCGCGGAAGGTCGACCCGCCGTCAGCGGAGTCGAAGACGACGCCGCCCGAGTCCACGAGTCGCAGGTGGCGGGCGTTCGCCGGGTCGACGGCGAGCGCCAGGAACCCGTACGTGGGCGTCTGGGGCACCACCTCGGTGACGGCCGATCCAACCACCCGGTAGAGCCGGACGTCGTTGTACCGGGTCCACACGTACGCGGAGCCGTCCGGGGCTGGTGTGATCGCGAACGGGCCCTGGCCGTCGAGCTGAGCCACCTCCGTCCACGTGCACCCGGCATCGTCGCTCGCCGACAGCAGACCCCGGTCCGACACGGCGAGAAGGCGGTTCGGCGCCGCGAGGATGTCCACGTCGGACGTCGTCGTGCCCCTGCTCATCTGCTGGTTCGTTGCGGTGAGGTGCTGCCCGGCGTTCCAGGAGAAGGTGATCGATCCGTCGGAAACCACCCGCCCGCACGCGGGCGCCAGCCATGTGTCGGCGACGGCGGCAACCGCCGGCTGAGCGCCGAGGAAGAGTCCGAGGCCGACCGTCGCGGCCATGGCAGCAGTACGTTTCACCGGCACCTCACATCTGTCGAACGGGTTGGCTATCTGAATAGCGGGAGCCGGACCGGCTGGTCCACACTGTCGGCTGGCAGGCTTGGGACATGACGTAAAGAGGCCACGTTTTGGTGAGCGAACCGTTACTGACCGCGCTCGGAATTCCGCCGGAGGACGAGGCCGTCTACCGTTTACTGCTCCGCCAACCGGCCGCCACTCTCGGCGGCCTGGCCGCCCGGGCCGGCCGGGGCACCCGATCCCTGCGCCAGTCGGTGCAGCGCCTGACCGATCTCGGGCTGGTGAGTCAGCTCGCCGGTCGCCCGGCCCGGCTCGTCGCGGTCCGGCCGGACGCCGCCGTCGAAGTACTCATCGCCCGCCGGCAGCAGGAACTCGCCTCAGCCCGAAGCGCGGCACAGCTGCTCCTCGCCGACATGCCCGCCGATCGACGGCACCGGCCGGAAGAGGAGCTGGAGATCGTTTTCGGTCGGCAGGCGGTGGCCACCCGGTTCCTGCAACTGCAGCAGACCGCCCAGCACGAGCTACTCGTGCTAGACCGGCCGCCGTACGCCCAGGACCCGCAACAACCCAACCCGGGTGAGAACGATCTGCTCGCCCGAGGCGTACGGGTCCGGGGCATCTACGCCGCGGAGGCGCTGGAGATCCCCGGCGCGCTGGAACTGCTCCGCGAGGCCGTCGCCGCCGGAGAAGAGGCCCGGGCGTCCGACGAAGTCCCGATCAAGCTGGCCATCGCCGACCGGGCCATGGCGATCCTGCCGTTCACCGGCGAACAGGCGTCGATGGTCGACAGCGCCCTCGTCGTCTACGCCTCGACGCTGTTGGACGCCCTGGTCCGCCTGTTCGAGCTCCTCTGGCGCGCATCCGTACCGATCCTGCCGGAGGCCCCGACCGGGGACCCGGACGAGGACCTGCTGGCACTGCTCTCCGCCGGCCTCAAGGACGAGGCGATCGCCCGGCAGCTCGGCGTCAGCCTGCGTACGGTCCACCGCCGGACCAGTCAGTTACTGGACCGGGTCGGCGCCCGCACCCGCTTCCAGGCAGGGCTGCGCGCAGCGCGCCTGGGCCTGCTGCCGCCGCCACCGAACGGGCATCGCAAGTAGTCCCGCGGTAGTCACTCCCGGGGTAGCAGGGGGCCGAGCGGCCCGAGGTCGAGGTTGAGGTCTTCCGGGGCGAGGCCGAAGTACTCCCGCAGGGACGTCATCTGCTCGTCGAGTGCCATCAGGGTGGCACCGATCCGCTCGACCTGCTCGTCCGTCAGGTCACCCACGTCGACCCGGCGCACCGCCTGCCGTTCCATCAGCTGTCGTAGTAGTTCGATCACCGTCAGGACCAGGCTGGCCAGTCCTCGCTCCACCGAGTCCTGGTCGACCGCGAGCCGCTGCTGCAGCGGCTTCACCCGGGGCGGCTGCCATTGCGCCGCCTCGAGTTCCGCCGCCAGGTCCGCGACCTCGTCGCGTTCGGTCATCCGGCGCCGCCAAGTGCCTCGGCCGGCTTTGCGAGCGTGCCGACCGACGAGATCAACGCCCGCAGCGAGATGTACACCAGGTCGACGTCGGCGATCGAGATGGTGATGTCACCGGTGATCACGACGCCGGTGGCGAGCACCCGGTCGAGCAGGTCCACCAGCGCGACGTGGCGGTAACGCTGTGGGTCGTCGGCCGAGTTGGGAGCCAGCGTGGTGGTCACTGGTCCGGCTCCGACCGGGGTTCGTCGGCGGCGAACGAGTACGGCGGCCATGGGCCGGTGATCTGGAGCCGGACCGCTGGATACCGGCCGGCAAGCACCTCGACCAGGTCGGCGAACTCGTCGGCCCGGGCCGAATCCACCAGGTACGCGCCGTTGAGCACCATGGCGGTGTCCGCGCCCGAGAGTCGGCGGTCCTGCGGCGCATGCCGTCGCGAGGCCACCGCCCGCTCGCTGAGCGCCGCGTGCACCACGGCGGCATCGCGCGCCGCCGCCTGCTGGCCCTCGTCCCGTGCCATCAGCTGCGCCCGGCGCTTCCGCAGGTAGGCAGTACCGGCCCCGCCGGGCCCGGCCGGCTCGGCTTGCGGTGCTCCCGCCGGTACGAGATATCCCTTGACGCCCCACTCGGCGCGGTCGGTGACCCGGTCGAGCGCCGCGCGGAGCTCCATGCTCCGCTCCGCCAGTACGGCAGCAACCCGACCCTCATCCGAATAGACCGTCGCCAGCCGGGCCGGTACGACTGGCCCGGTGCGGGACAACGCGTCAACCACGAGGTGATGTGCCCGAGCGGTGCGCTCCAGCCAACCCAGGTCCTCGAGGTTGCGGCGCAGGGCGTCCTCGCCGTACTGGGTCAGCGACACCGGGCTCACCACCGCCGTCAGGCCCCCGGCCCGGATCTCCCGCACCGGCTGCCCCTCGATTCCGGTGATCTCGGGCAGGCGGTCCCGTTCGCCGATCACACCGTGCAACCAGGCACCAGATTCTTGACCCGCCAGGGAGGCACCGGCCACAGCCGCGTCGGCCGTCGCGCTCATCCTTCCTCCTCCGATAGCGTGCCGAGCCGCTCTGCGCGAGCAGCCACCCGCGGCCGCCGTTGCGCCTCCACCTCCTCCGGGTCGCGCGGGCCCGGCTCGATCGGCGGACGGGCTCGCGAGGTCAACCAGGGATCGTGCTCCCACCAGTCGATGCCGATCTGTCGCGCGGTGTCGACCGAGGCGATGACCAGGCGCAGCTTGAGGGTGAGCAGTTCGATGTCGAGCAGGCTGACCCGGATGTCACCCGCGATCACGATGCCCCGGTCGAGCACCCGTTCGAGGATGTCGCCAAGGTTCGCCGGCTCGTGTCCCGCAGGCAGTACCTGTCCGGAGTTCTGCACGACGGTGGGACGGGTCACGTCAGATCACCTCGCTGCTGTCGCCGCGGCCGCGCGCGTACCGGCGGCTCCTGCGATAGCTGAGCAGTTCACCGTCGGCGTCCACCTGGATCTCGTAGAGCCCGAGCACGTCGTTGGAGGAGGGAATGCGGCGATCCTCCACCACCTCCACACCGACCAGCCAACCGTCATCGGAACGTACGAGCGAGACGACGCCGCACAATTCCCTGCCGGTCAGGTCGACGAGGTGCCGGGCCGCCGCGCGGGCCGCCTCGACCGGGGACAGCTCCTCGTACTCCTCGTCCTCGTACTCGTACTCGTCATCCGGGTACTCGTCGGTGACGTTCCGCTGCTCCTCGCGCTCGCGGGCCGCGGAGTCCGCAGCGCCCCTTTCCCCCGTACGCATTTACTGGTCTCCTCTCGGACTGCCGTCTAGGTCAAGGGGCGGGTCCGGGCCGGCCGGCCAGCCGATCGAGAACCGCCTGCTGGGCCTGCTCGTACTCGGCCTCGGACATCGCTCCCGCCGCGAACGCCGCGTCCAGTTCCTCCAGCTGCCGTCGGATGCTTGCCGAGCCGTACAGCTCCCGCTCCGCCTCGCGGTGCAGGACCTTGGCCAGCGAGGTCACTACCCGCACGGGCGCGTACGGGAAGGTGAGGATGCTTGCCAGAAGGCCCGCCATGTCACGTTCCCGGTTCCAGCGGGGCCACGAAGTCGTACGGCGCGAGCGGACCGAGCAGACGCACGGTCACCCGTTCCGACCACTCCTCGGCGAGGCGCCGCACGGCGTCTTCGACCTCCTCCCGCCGCTCGGTCCGGACCAGGAGCGCGACGTTCGCGGCGTCCTCCTCGTGGGTGGCCGGACGGATCACCACCTGTTCGCTCAGCGGCGCGAGCACGTCGACGACCCGCTGGGTGTCGTTGTTCCGCTTCAACTCCACCGCCTGGTTCACGATCTCGCCGAGGCGCATCCGGAGGTTGACCGTAAGCTCCTCTGGCTGATCCCGGATCTGGTCGCGCAGCCGCTGCACCTCGGCATTCTCCTCGAGCACCTCGGTGAGCAGCACCCGTTCCACATATCGACCACGCACCGCGTATTCGATGCGGCCCTCCAGCTCGTTGAGCGCGGCCAGGAACTCGTCGTGATAGGTCTCGAGCAGGTCCCGCACGGCGTCGGCGTCGGTGAGCACCGCACCGAACCGGACCGGCAGCACCGGAGCGACCACGGCCGTGCCGTCGAGCAGCCGTTCGTACGTGCGCAGCTCGGCCGGCCGGCCGAGCGGCCGGTCCAGGGGCACCTCGCTGATCAGAGCCCCGATCTCGCCCTGCGAAATCAGGCTTACCTTCCCGGGCGGTTCTCCGATACCGCGGGCGTCCTCGGTCGGTTCGACGTCGCTCGGCACCACCCCGTACAGGAAAATGCCGATGGCCCGCTCGGTCGCCTCCGGTGCCGGCTCGGTCTGCTGGCTCATCTCACCGCTCCCTCCGGTCACGCGCCCGCTCGGTGCCCCGCTCGACAATCTCGCCGAGGATGTCGCCGGCCCGACCGATCGCCTTGCCTTTCTGGGTTCCCTCGATCACCTCTGGGAGGCCCTTGCCCTGCTGCTTAGACAGGTCCAGCCGGTTGACGGCCTCGGCGAAGCGCAGGTAGGTGTCGACGCTGGCGATCACGATCCGGGCGTCGACGGTCAGGAGTTCGATCCCGACCAACGACACGCGCACGAACGCGTCGAGCACCAGCCCCTTGTCAAGGATCACGTCGATGACATCGGCCAACCCGCTGGGACGCGGCCGCTGCAAGTACCCGCCCGGCGTGGGTTGAACCGTCGACATCTCCATCGCCCCTTGGCCCTCCTTGGTGGCGACATCCGTTGTGGGCGGCGTCC
>DASVMV010000186.1:0-2850 GCA_036384155.1 Micromonosporaceae bacterium | reverse complement strand
CGGCAGGTGCGGCGCGCTCGGCGCCGGCCCCGACGGCGGCGACCGGTGGCGGCTGGAGTTCGCGCTGCAGTCCGCGGACGAGCCCAGCCTGGTGGTCGGTGCGGACCGGATCTGGGCCGCCCGCGGCGGACTGCGGGCACTGGCCCGCCACCTGGAGACCCCGCAGGAGACCCTCCTCGGCGAGCTGGGCCGGGCCAGCCGGCTGTGGCCGGAGCTGGAAGACGCGCTGCGCGCCGCCGCGCCCGAGGCGCTGGAGCTGGACACCACGGGCGCCCATCGGTTCCTGCGCGACGGCGCGCCGGTGCTGCACGCCGCCGGTTTCGGTGTCCTGCTGCCGTCTTGGTGGCAGCGCCCCGGTGCCCGGCTGGGCGCCCGCCTCCGGGCGCACCACCGCACCGCGCCGGGTACGGTGGCCAGCCGAAGCGCCCTGGGCCTGCAGTCGCTTGTGGAGTACGAGTGGGAGCTGGCGCTGGGCGACCAGCGGCTGTCGGCCACCGAGTTGGACGCCCTGGCCAAGCTGAAGACCCCGCTGGTACGCCTGCGCGGGCAGTGGGTCGAGCTGGACGCCCGGCGCCTCGCGGCCGGGTTGAAGCTGCTGAAGGCTGAAGGCGAGATGACCGTCGGCGACCTGCTGCGGCTCGGCCTGGCGACGCCGGAGGACGCCGATTCGCTGCCGGTGCTGGAGGTCGTCGCGGACGGCGCCCTCGGCGACCTGCTGGCCGGTCAGGCCGAGCGGCAGCTCACCCCGGTCGACGAGCCGGCCGGCTTCCGCGGCGCGCTGCGGCCGTACCAGAAGCGCGGCGTCGCCTGGTTGGGCTTCCTCGGATCGCTCGGGCTGGGCGGGATCCTGGCCGACGACATGGGGCTGGGCAAGACCGTCCAGTTGCTCGCCCTGCTCGCCGCCCACGCCGGGAGCGGGCCGGCGCTGCTGGTGTGCCCGATGTCGCTGGTGGGCAACTGGGAGCGGGAAGCGGAGCGGTTCGTTCCCCACCTGCGGGTCCACGTGCATCACGGCGCCGAGCGGCCGCGCGGCGCCGCGTTCTCGGCCGCGGTGCACGAGGCCGATCTGGTGATAACCACGTACGCGATCGCCACGCGGGACGCCGCCGCGCTGGCCGAGATCGACTGGACCTGGTTGATCGTGGACGAGGCGCAGGCCATCAAGAACGCCGCTACCCGGCAGGCCACCGCCGTACGGTCGCTGCCCGCCCGGCACCGGGTGGCGGTCACCGGTACGCCGGTGGAGAACCGGCTGGCCGACCTGTGGGCGATCATGGAGTTCGCCAACCCGGGCCTGCTCGGCGGGGCGAGCGCGTTCAAGCAGCGGTACGCCGTGCCGATCGAGCGGCACGGTGACGAGGAGGCGGCGGCGCGGCTGCGCCGGATCAGCGGTCCATTCGTCCTGCGCCGGGTCAAGACGGACCGGTCGATCATCGCCGACCTGCCGGACAAGCTCGAGATGGACGTGCTGTGCAACCTGACCGCCGAGCAGGCGTCGCTCTACCGGGCGGTAGTTGACGACATGATGGCGCGCATCGAATCGAGCGAGGGAATCGAACGGCGCGGGCTGGTGCTCGCCGCCATGACCCGGTTGAAGCAGGCCTGCAACCATCCGGCGCAACTGCTGCGGGACGGCTCCACGCTCGCCGGGCGGTCCGGCAAGCTGGCCCGCCTGGAGGAGATCCTGGACGAGGTGCTGGCGGCGGGGGAGCGGGCGTTGCTGTTCACCCAGTACGCCGAGTTCGGCGGCATGCTGCGGGCCCACCTCTCGGCACGAACCGGCCGCGAGGTGCTGTACCTGCACGGCGGCGTTGCGAAGGCGGCCCGCGACGAGATGGTCGCGCGGTTCCAGGCCGATGGCGGCCCGCCGCTGTTCGTGCTGTCGCTGAAGGCCGGCGGCACCGGGCTGAACCTGACCGCCGCCAACCACGTGGTGCACGTGGACCGTTGGTGGAACCCGGCCGTCGAAGACCAGGCCACCGACCGCGCGTTCCGCATCGGCCAGCGCCGGGCGGTGCAGGTACGCAAGTTCGTGTGCGCCGGAACGGTGGAGGAGAAGATCTCCGCGATGATCGCCGACAAGCGGGGACTGGCCGCCCGGATCGTGGGCAACGGCGAGCAGTGGCTCACTGAATTGTCCACATCGGAGCTTCGCCGATTGTTCGCGCTCGAGGCAGGAGCGGTGGTGGAGTGATGCCGGACTTCGCCGACTTCGGTCCGCCCCGGCGGGTCGACGGGGGACTGCGAGCGCGGAGCACCCGCGGTGCCATCGGTCGGTCCTGGTGGTCGCGGCGCTTCCTCGATGTCCTCGAGTCGTTCGCGCTCGGCACCCGCCTGACCCGTGGCCGGTCGTACGCCCGGGCCGGTCAGGTGCTCTCCCTCGACGTCCTGCCGGGAACGGTGACCGCTCGGGTGCAGGGGTCACGACCCCAGCCGTACGTGGTGCGGGTGGGGTTGCCGGTGTTCGAGGAGTCGACCTGGGCCCGGCTCGAGGAACTGCTGGCCGCCCAGGCGCTGTTCAGCGCCCGCCTGCTCGCCGGAGACCTGCCGCCCGAGGTGGAGCGGGTGTTCGCCGACGCCGGTGCTCCGCTCTTCCCCGGCGCGGTCGGGGAACTCGACATGCGCTGCTCCTGCCCCGACTTCGCCGTACCGTGCAAACACCTCGCCGCCACCTTCTACCTGTTGGCCGAGGCGTTCGACGTCGACCCGTTCCAGCTCCTGCACTGGCGTGGCCGCAGGCGGGAGGAGTTGCTGGCCCGCCTGCGCGCGCTGCGGACCGGCGGCGTGGATCTGCCTGCGCTGGGCGGTGCGGTGTCGGGCGCGGCGGGCACCGAGGACGGCGTAGAAGAG